>WTAY01000091.1 GCA_013139345.1 Methylophaga sp.
ATAAAGCTCGTCATCCCCGTGAAAACGGGGATCCAACGATAGTGGTTATTTTCACTGCCCATGGATTCCCATTTTCATGGGAATGACGAAGTGAGAAACAGGCAGCTTCATTGATTACGGGTATATATCCCCTGATTAAAAAAGTCTTTAGCCATACAACACTAAAACTCATCATCCTCACAATTATTTCTTAAAACTTATTCATAGTAAATCGAATCAAACTCACTCCTATGCTATTATTCCGTCTGGTTATCAGCCCAACATACAGCATCTAAAATGAGTTACATTTGAAATTACTCTACACCACCCTATTTACACTTGGTCTGCCCTTTATTATTCTCCGTTTAATTTGGAGAGGATTCCGCGCTCCAGCCTACTGGCACAGATGGTCTGAACGCTTTGGTTCAGCCCCCACGCTAACGCAAGGCCCCGTGATATGGATACATGCCGTCTCTGTCGGAGAAGTAGAGGCATGCCGACCTCTTGTGAAGGCATTGCAACTTGAATATCCAGCAAATCAGCTTCTTATTACCACAATGACACCCACGGGCAGTGCTCGCGTTAAGCTATTATTTGCTGATTCTGTAGCACACTGTTATCTCCCCTATGATATTCCCTTTGCCATTAAGCGTTTTCTTAAGCGAACAAAGCCACAGTTTGGCATTATTATGGAAACGGAAATCTGGCCCAATCTATTAAGTGTATGTTATCAGTCCAAGATTCCTTTAGTTTTAGCCAATGCGCGTATGTCAGAGCGTTCTGCAAAAGGTTATGCTCGATTTTCTAGCTTCACACGCTCTACTCTCCAACACTTATCCCTTATTGCATCTCAAGGACAAGATGATAAGAAACGTTTCCAACAATTAGGTACTGAAAGTAAGAACGTTCATGTTATCGGCAATTTGAAGTATGAGATTAACCTCCCTGCAAGCTTAAAAGAACAAGCATCGGCAATGCGTAATATGTGGGATAACAACCGTCCTGTTTTAGTTGCGGCAAGTACCCATGAAGGCGAGGAAGAAATGCTACTAAATGCAGCCCGTCAAATTCGTGCACACTTTGCTGATTTATTATTAATCATTGTCCCAAGACATCCTGAACGCTTTGATCGTGTTTCAGCACTTGCACAGAAATCAGGAGTCAGAACCCTACGTCGTAGTGAGCATCGTCCCTGCCCTTCTGATACTCAAGTCTTAATCGTCGATACGATGGGGGAATTGCCCCTCTTTTATGCGACAAGTGACATTGCCTTTGTCGGAGGCAGTTTAGTAGCGCATGGTGGGCATAATATCTTAGAACCTGCGATATTAGGTCGAGCCGTTGTAACAGGGCCTCATTTCTTCAACTTTAATGACATCACTAAACAATTCCTTGCCGCCAATGCTGCTTTACAGGTCAATAACACTGAAGAACTGGCTCAAACCGTTATCACCTTGCTACAGAACTCTCAACAACGTGCACAAATGGGGGAGGCAGGATTAAAACTGATAGCGACTAGCCAAGGAGCAAGCACACGTCTTGTAAACCTTATCAAACACAATATTACCCGTAATGAAAAATGATCAGTACTGGATGGCTCACGCCTTAACACTTGCTAAACAAGCAGAACAGCAAGGTGAAGTACCGGTTGGTGCCGTCATTGTTCGTGATGGTGAACTGCTAGGAGAAGGTTGGAATCAGCCTATTAGTAGTCATGACCCGACCGCCCATGCTGAAATTCAAGCCCTACGAAATGCCTGTAATAAAGTCGAGAATTACCGCCTTCCCGAATCAACGCTCTATGTCACTCTCGAACCCTGCATCATGTGTGCAGGAGCCATTGTTCACGCTCGTATTGACCGCGTTGTTTATGCCACAAAAGAACCTAAAACAGGTGCAGTAGGCAGTTGTTTCGATATATTCAATACCCAACAACTTAATCATTATGTTCATTGTGAACATGGGATATTAGCAGATGAAAGTAGTGAACTATTACGCCATTTTTTCCAATCTCGGCGGCAGTAACAAGCCAATAAACCTACAAACATAGGCCTATTGCTTTTACTTTGTTTATAAGTAGCGAGCTAACAAACCTTTCTCAGGTACAGTTCCAGAGTAAGGTACTTTAACGTGATGGCCACTCCCTGGAGCAACATCAATTGCTTCGCCATTTTTATTGATTAACTTCTCAAGCGTAAATTCAATATTACCTTGTGGCAAAATGAGTTCTAATTTATCGCCGATTGAGAACTTATTCTTAACGTCAATTTCCAAACATTGTGTTGCAGTATCGTAACCTGTAATCTCACCCACATACTGCTGACGGTCACTGCTTGAGTAGCCTTCCATATAATTTTGCTGCTCTTGCGTTGGATGACGTTGATAAAAACCATCGGTATAACCACGATTAGCTAAGTTATCTAACTTACCAATCAATGTCGGATCAAACTTATTACCTGCCATCGCATCATCAATCGCACGGCGATAAATTTGTGCTGTACGCGACACATAATAAATAGACTTAGTTCGCCCTTCGATTTTTAGTGAATCCACACCAATCTTAGCTAAACGCTCAATATGTTGAATGGCACGTAAATCTTTTGAGTTCATGATGTATGTGCCATGCTCATCTTCAAAGATAGGCATTAATTCACCGGGGCGATTGGCCTCTTCAATCAGATAAATATCATCTGCTAGAGGATGTCGTTCTTGGCTACCACAATCAGAAAAGGCATTTTGATTATTCATCGCATCAAATGCCTTAAACTCAATCTTTTGTGGTGAATCATCATTGCCATCACTACCATGCGTTTTATAGTCCCAACGACATGAATTGGTGCATGAACCTTGATTAGGATCGCGGTGATTAAAGTAACCAGACAATAAGCAGCGACCAGAATAAGCAATACATAATGCACCATGTACAAACACTTCAATTTCCATTTCTGGACAAAGTTGACGAATCTCCTCAATCTCATCAAGTGATAGTTCACGTGACAAAATCACGCGACTAACGCCAACTGAATGCCAAAACTTAACCGCTTGCCAGTTAACTGTATTTGCTTGAACAGATAAATGAATCGGCATTTCAGGCCAACGTTCACGCACCATCATAATCAAGCCTGGATCGGCCATAATAAGAGCATCAGGTTTCATCGCAATAACCGGTTCCATATCTGCCATATAGGTTTTAACTTTAGCGTTATGCGGCATCAAGTTACTTGCGACAAAAAACTGTTTACCTAATGCATGCGCTTCTTCAATACCTTGTGCTAAAACAGGTAATTTATGAAAATCATTATTTCGTACGCGTAGGCTATACCTAGGCTGTCCGGCATACACGGCATCTGCCCCATAGGCATAGGCATAACGCATATGTTGCAAACTACCTGCAGGCAACAATAACTCTGGCGTATTCATACTCTTTATTTCCAAGCTAAATCAAGGTAAGGGATTATAAGCTATTTATGAAAAAATCCAATAAAAACAATATGATTAGTTATCACAGAACTTAAACCGTGCAAAACTGGTCATATCACGAGATAATCAGACATCTCAATTTACGGGAATTCTTTTGAAATTTTTTAGCCTATTACTCGTATCATTAACATTCCTTATTGCCTGTGGTGAAGCGCAACCCCACCTAGAAGAAATTCGTGAACGCGGTGAACTGCGCGTTCTTAGTCGTTATGGGCCGACAAGTTATTATGTCAAAGGCGAGTCATTAGCTGGTTTCGAGTATGAACTAGCAGGAAAATTTGCCACTCACCTTAATGTAAAACTCAAAATTATTGTGCCTGATAATTTAGGCAATATGCTGCACTTAATAGAGCAAGGTAAAGCAGATATTGCTGCGGCAGGACTTACAATTACCCCAGCACGAAAAGATATCATACGTTTTGGTCCCGTCTATCAAGAAGTGTCACAACAGCTGGTCTACCGTCAGGGAACAAGAAAACCAAAGGACATTACCGCTTTAGCCGATGGCCAACTAGAAGTCGTTGCTAACAGTAGCCACGTTGAGCAGTTACACTCTCATCGACAGGAGATCCCAACTCTTAGCTGGACAGAAAATGAAGAATTAGATAGCAGTGGTTTATTAGAGCTTGTGCAGCTAGAAATGATTGATTACACCATTGCAGATTCAAATGAAATTGCTGCTAACCGACCACATTTTCCTGAACTTCGTGTTGCCTTTAATATATCTGAACCTCAACCTTTAGCATGGGCAATGCCCTTGGCAGAAGATGGCTCTCTTTATAATGAAATGGCTTTATTCTTTGAGAATATTGAAGAATCAGGAGAGCTAGATCGTTTGATAGAAAAATATTACGGTCATATTCGTCGTTTTGATTATGTCGATACACGAGCAATTCACCGTAAAATATTAACCCAACTGCCTAAATATCAATCATTATTTGAACAAGCTGCAATAGAACATGGCTTTGACTGGCGACTCATTGCGGCTATCTCATATCAAGAATCACATTGGGATCCAAAAGCAATATCAAGCACAGGCGTTAAAGGTTTAATGATGCTGACTTTGGCAACAGCCAAACAAATGAAAATTGATAATCGTGAAGATCCTGTACAAAGTGTTTCAGCAGGAGTTGCCTACCTCGCCTCAATAAAAAAACGACTTCCTGAACAAATTAAAAATGAACAAGATAGGTTCTGGATGGCATTAGCATCCTATAATATTGGTCTGGGCCATTTAGAAGATGCCCGGGTGTTAACTCAAAGGGATGGAAAAAACCCCAATCTTTGGACTGATGTAAAACAATACCTTCCTTTATTAGCTAAAAAGAAATGGTATAAGAAAACGAAACATGGCTACGCACGTGGTGGTGAACCCGTTCGTTATATTGAGAATATTCGTCGTTATTATGATATTTTATTACAAACGCCACTCTCAGGTAGCACAATACGTATAGACGACGATGCAGATGCGACGAATAAACATACAGCACCTGCAGCATTGTAATTAAAGGACTTTGTCGATGGCCAATGATGTAGCGCAGCAACTTGAAGAATGGAAGCAAAAATACTATCACTCCATCACCGATCTAGAAAAACAACAAAGCTATGACGAACTCCTACAGCGTAGCTTAGCTCGCTTGGCCTTAGCTGCACAAGGCTTAGATCCTGCTCTCGATCGACAATTAAAGTCCCTTCGTAATGTCTTGCGAGGTAAAAGTGATCAAGCTGAAATTGAGCAAATTCTAGAGCAAATGGAAAAAGCCATTGCTAGAATGGAGAGTAATAAAAGCACTGATAATACTCTATCAACAGGACAAATACTTGCTGATTTATTACTCACTCTAAAACTCCCTAAAGCCTTTAAATCTAAAGCAAAAAATCTATCAAAACAGTTCAAGGCTACAGACAATGATAATATTAAACCGATCATGCCTGAGCTTTTATCATTACTTGATAATTGCTTAAATAGCGCATCAAGCACGTCATCCTCAGGTCTAGGCTTTAACCTTTTTGGTTTAGGAAAAACCACAGAAAAAGAAAGTCCCCCTCCTGAAGATAGCCAAGATGAAGTAGACAATGCTGAACATGAAATGCCAGCTCATCTGGTGTTAATGCAGTTACTAGAACGCCTAGCATTACCTACTGAGTTAAGTAAAAAAGCAACGAAGATTCGTCATCAAATAGAAACAGGGATTGAGCAATCTCAAATCCCCCATATTATTAATGATATTGCAGAGATTGTGAGTAGCTTAGGTTCACAAGCTGTAACAGAAAAACAAGAATATGAAGAATTTTTAAAAACACTCACATCTCGCCTAGCTGAACTTGATCAGCACATAAGGCAAACAAGTGATGAAGACAGTAAAGCATTCAAAGAGCGTCATGTTATTAGCCAAGCCGTTGAAGAAGAGGTATCAGGCCTACGTAGTCACGTTGAAGATGCTGATGACCTAGAACAATTAAAATCATCTGTTAGTGGTCGACTTGATGTGCTTAATCAACACTTTGAGAAATATCGAAAGTCAGATCATGACCGTTTTGAACAGTCTCAACTTCAAATTCAGGCGCTTAACCAACGTCTACAAAGTATGGAGCAAGAAAGTACCGAATTACGTAAATCAGCTGAAGAGTCGCGTGAACTTGCACTTAAGGATGCATTAACAGGTATTTGGAACCGCCAAGCACTTAACGAAGATTTAGAAAAAGAATTTACTCGTTGGCAGCGTTATCAAAAACCACTCAGTATTGTCGTATGGGATATCGACTTCTTCAAGCGAGTTAACGATAATTACGGCCATGCTGCTGGCGATAAAGTATTAAAAACAATCGCCCGTATTTTTATGCAAGCTACCCGTGATGCAGACTTTATTGCTCGTTTTGGTGGTGAAGAGTTTGTCGGTGTATTCCCTGAAACGAGACTAGAAGATGCACTGAGCTTAGCAAATAAAATCAGGCAGAAAATCGAAACCTCTAAGTTTCATTATGAAAACAAACCCGTGCCTATTACAGCGTCGGCTGGGCTTGCCACCTTTCGTCCTAATGACACTATAGATGATGTATTTAAACGGGCTGATGCGGCACTCTATCGTGCCAAAGAAGCAGGTCGTAACCGCTGTATTGCAGATGATTAAATGCGATACCTGTTATCCATGAAGACGCATAACACCAGATTAATGATTGGCATTTAGCTTTTCCCCCTCATCCCAACCTTCTCCCTCGAGGGAGAAGGAGCTAAAACTCCCTCTCCTGTTGGAGAGGGTTGGGGTGAGGAGGTAAAATTAAGGGTTAACCTGCATCTTGAATGGTAACGGGTATATAAAGCTGATAGATTATCAGCCTATAGAAACGTTGTACTTATTTAGCAGATTCTTTTTGGATTAAGAAATCAACTGTATTTAACATCTCAGTCATGCCGCCAGCTAAGGGGGCTTCAGTACGGTACCGACCATTTACAATCATGGCAGGCACACCTGTAATACCCGATGTTTGACTCAGCATTAATGCTTTTTTCACTTTAGCGACAACACTCATTGATTTCATTGTTTTAGCAAATGATTCACGGTCAATATCTTGCTCAGCAACAAAATCAAGTAACTGTTCTTCAGTTTGTAAGCGACGCTTTTCAACATGAATCGCGTTAAACAATAATGGATGTAATTTTTCTAAGTTACCCGTTGCTTCAGCAGCATAAAACACACGTGCTAACTGCATCCAACTATCACGAAAAATCGCAGGAACATGTTTAAACGTTACATTTTCTGGCAATGTTTTTTTCCAAAGTTCTACTTGAGGATCTAAACGGAAACAATGAGGACAGCTGTACGAGAACAACTCAATTACTTCAATCTTATCTTCAGAGTTTGTTGCTAAGCGAGTAGGTGTCGCTTTGTAATGCACGCCATCAATAAATGCCTCAGGCATTGCCATTGATGATAGTGGTAATAATGATGCACTTAATAATAGTGCCGCTGTAATCATTTTTTTCATACTGTTATATCCTTTAATCTAATTTTTATAGTGTGCCGTATGAGTGTAGACCCGACAAGAACATATTCACGCCCAAGAAGGCAAATAAAGTAACAAATAAGCCTATTACAGCCCACCATGCCATTGGTCTACCATGCCAGCCTTTTGTCATTCTCATATGTAACCATGCGGCGTAATTTAACCAAACAATAAGCGCCCATGTTTCTTTTGGATCCCACGACCAGTAACCGCCCCATGCTTCAGCGGCCCATAAGGCACCCAATACTGTTGCTACAGTAAAGAAGGCAAATCCTAATGCAATGGATTTATACATCAAATCATCCATCACACTGAGGTCAGGTAATCCAGTTGCCAAGACGTTTTGAGGCCTTATCTTTTCTATTGATGATTTAATTAAATACGCAACACCAATCATTGCCGCCATAGCAAATGCACCATAGCCGACAAAGTTTGCTGGCACATGAATCTTCATCCAATAACTTTGCAATGCAGGCACTAAAGGTTGAATCTCATGAGCACCTTTACCAAAGGTATACCAAAGTTGGAAGGCAACCGCGGCACTAATCACCAATAAAACAAAGCCACCTAAACTACGCGTTTTATAACGGCGCTCATAGAACAAATAGAGTAATGCAGTAATAACAGCAAAAAGAATAAAGACTTCATATAAATTACTAACAGGAATATGGCCAACATCATGGCTAATTAAATACGATTCACGCCAGCGAACCATCAGTCCAATCATGCCCATTGTTGCGGCTGACCACGTTAATGCTGAAGCAACCTTCTCCGTGAAGTCTGAACGCATAAATAAACCGGCAAAATAAGCAACGGTTGCCATCACAAATAAAGCACTCATCCACATAAATGCAGACTGACTGGCTAAAATATAGTTTAAAAAGAAATCTGTTTCACCTAATGCTAAGTCTTGTCCATATCGCCATATACTTAGAAAGCTAAGTAATGTGACAGCAATAACATGACGACGGAAACCTGACCAGTTCTGGCCTAATAGAGCCAAGCTCACCGCAGTTAAGACAACAATACCTATTTCGTAACTATCAAAAACGCTTGAATAAAGCATTAATAGAACGACAGCCGCAATAGCCATTAGCCCACGCCACGACCATTGTGCTAATGCCGTGTCATTATCAATATTCAGTGTGTTTATACGATTTCTCATTAACTGTTCTCTATTTTATACAAGGTTTAAGAACCTAATTATTGCTGAGAGTTCCCAGATACCTGTTTTAATTGTTCACTAATCTGATCAAAAAACAGGTCAAATTCACGCGGGTTACGATTACTCATGCCTGCTAGAACGATATTGGCACCGTTATTCTTGTTCTTTACAATCGCCCAAAAGCGACGCTGAGGTAAATAAAACAATAAGAATACACCGATAATTAACAAGGCACAGCCTAAATACACCGTAGATTTACCCGGTGAATGTGTCACTTGTAAACCACTAGCTTCAACATGCTCAAAGTCTGCCAGCAAGAAGTAGACAGGTGAACCGTAACGAGAAAAGCTGCCAATTGCATCAACAGCATCTTGTAAAAAGGTAAGCTGCTGGTCAGTATCGGCGTTTGATTCTGTTGGCTCCATGCCACTAAAATAAATCCGCGCTAACATTTCATTCAACATGCTGACATATGCAGCTCCTAACGTATCACGTTCGGCTTCAGGCAATGTCGTATCAATAAATGTGGCAACTTTCGTAAAACCACCAGCCATAAATATCTCAACAAGGCCGCTTAGTGATTCTTGTAAACTCTGCTCCAATTTATCATCTTTATCTTCCATAGGTGATAAGGTTTCCAACATCATTTGATGCGCAATAGAGTCAACAAGTTCATCATCATGTAAACGTTTTAAGAATTGATTAAAATCAGTTAACTCACCATCTGAATCAAGAGGAAGATAGAGATAACCGAACTCTTCTGCTGGACTTGAACGCACACCACTTAAATAAAAGTCTCTACCATTTCGTGGTACTGGCAGCATATAGTTTAAATATTCACGAGCCTCACCTGTTTTTGAACGTAACTTAAACCCAAAACTTGGGCCAAAATTACGTAAATTGCTAGGATCATCTTCTGTCGGATCGGGATTAATATTAAAAGGTCGGAATGATAAGACCTCTAAACGTGCACTCTCCTCACCCCAATGCATTTGTCGGTTTTCAAATACTTTGGTCTCAAAAGTAAATGGCTCATGTCCAGCGCCACTATCTAATGGCCACGCTTCCAATGACAAGCCCGTACCGCCATCACTAAAGCTTGCTTGATAAATCGAATAGCCCTTATAAATCAAAGGGTGGTTAACAGAAATAGTAACTTCTAAGGGGTGTTCTAACTCATCATCATATAAAACCAAATCAGTTTCAAAGGACTTTGGTTGCCCCGTCGCATAATGTTCAATGCGGAAGTCTTTTACTTCTAGTTTAAAGGGAAGTTCTTGTACCAAATAACCATCACGCATCGCGAGAAATGCAACTTCAGATGAGCGCCCTTCAGGAATATGAATACTGCCTCTAAATGCATTTGATCCCACTGGCAGACGACTGATGGCTGGAACTTGATTTGTCGGCAAGTCACGCGTTTCAATTTGTATGCGCCCCTGCCATTCAGCCAATTTCAACGGTAAATTGCTATCTAACAAGCCACCCAAACAAATAATAATAATCGCCATATGAGTGAAGATATAACCTAAGCGGTTCATTCCGCCACGCATTGACGAGATGAGGATCCCATTCTCTTTTTCTGTTTGTTTTACGCGAAAACCTTGCTCACTCAACTCTGTAGCTAATTTATTAACACTCTCGTCAACGGATGAAGTCACATCCCATTCCTGACTATGGTGCATGGCCTTAAGTGATTTTTCTTGCACATGGGTACGCAAATTCCACATGTCTTTTATCATGCTTGGCGTATGGCGAATCACACAGACAGATGTTGAAATGACCAATAACGTTAAAATCGCTAAAAACCACAACGAGCTATACACATCATAAAGCCCCGCTGATTCAAATACATCAAACCAAAATGGGCCAAATTTAATGAGATAATCGGTATAAGGTTGATTTTGTTGCAGAACCGTACCGATAACTGATGCTATTGCGAGTGCAAGTAACAAGGTAATGGCAAGATCCATCGAGCCAAGAAAATGGAAAATTCTCTGGCCAAAGGAATGGCGTGGAGTAGAAGTACGGCTTTCATCAGACATAGAAGGTAAACCATTTAAAGTTGGCATATGCTAATGCCAAATATAAAAAAGCCGCATGGTTATTATCACCATACGGCTTTCAAGTAGTATTATTTTTTAATGTAAGCCAGCCACATAACTTGATACGGCTTTCATCTCATCGGCTGTCATTTTTGCAGCGATATCACGCATCATGCTATTTGGATCATTGCTACGAGTACCAGCAGCAAATGCTTTTAATTGCGCTTCAATATACGCCGCATACTGACCTGATAATGCTGGCCATTTAGCAGAAGGAACACCTGCACCTGTTGGACCATGACATGCCATACATGCAGGCAAACCTGTTTCTTTATTACCAGCGCGATATACGGTTTGGCCTGCTACAACTAAATCTTCAGACGTTGCTGCTGGCGCAATATTATTTTTTGAATAATACGCTGCTAAATCAGCCATATCTTGCTCAGTTAAAGCAGCAACCATGGGTGCCATTACCGCATTGTTACGCACACCGCTTTTGAATTCTTGTAATTGTTTTACTAAATAGGCTTCGCCTTGACCGGCTAATTTTGGAAACATATTTGAAGGGCTATTACCGTCTGCACCATGACATGCAGCACATATCGCAGATTTATCTTTCCCTGCTGAAGCGTCACCCGCAGCCATGCTTGCAGATGCGACACCTAACGTTAAAAGCGCCAGTGTTGTTATGAACAGTTTTTTCATCGTCATTCCCAAATTCAATTTATACAGTTGAGGTTCATGCTAAAAATTTAAGAATAGTTTTTAGCGTTCCCTTAAACAAAACTGTGGATATGCTACTCTTATTACTGTTTTTTTGCACCATGAGTCATTACTAATGTCACAAATTTATCGCCAAGCCCACTACACCATCAGTGCCACTCAATTATCAGAACTCCCGATTGATAGCGGGATTGAGGTTGCATTTGCTGGGCGCTCCAATGCTGGAAAATCAAGCGCAATCAATACGATTACAGATCAAAAGTCACTGGCTCGAATCAGTAAAACACCTGGTCGTACTCAGATGATTAACTTTTTTGCGATGGATGAACATCGTGCCTTAGTTGATTTACCTGGCTACGGTTATGCCAAAGTACCCGAAAAGATGAAGATTCGCTGGCAACAAACCTTAGGAAAATACTTAGAAACACGGCAATCATTGCGCGGTTTAATGTTGATGATGGATATTCGTCATCCCCTTAAAGAGTTTGATTTACAAATGGTCAAATGGGCAAACAATGCAAAACTAGATGTCCATATTTTACTGACAAAGTCAGATAAACTTAATAATGGTGCGGCTATGGCCACATTACATGCGGTAAATTCAAAACTAAAAGAACAAACTCTAATAGCAAGTGTCCAATTGTTTTCCTCTCTAAAAAGATCAGGCAAAGAGGAAGCCATTGAACAACTTGATCGTTGGTTTATCCCCGATGAAGATCTTTCAGTCATACCTGAAGAAGCTGAACAAGAATAAGGAATATCACCATGAGTACTCCCCCCACACAAAGTCGTCGTCAATTCTTACAGAAAGCTGCTTTAGGTGGGGCGTTGGCAGGCACGGTTAGCCTACCGATCTTAGCGAATACAGATAAACTCGAATTTCCCGATAATTTACCAGAATGGATGCGTGCACCGGGTGGTGAGTTTGGCAATTATGGTCAACCATCAAAACATGAACAACAGGTTATCCGCTGGATCTCAGCCAATCCAGCCGCGCCCGGCAATGGTGTATCGTGGACACCTTTACACGATCTGCAAGGCACGATCACTCCCAACGGCTTGCATTATGAACGCCACCACAATGGTGTGCCTCAAATTGATCCTGAACAACATGTTTTACTTATTGATGGATTAGTCGATAAACCACTGAGTTTTGATGTTAAAAGCTTAATGCGCTACCCAATGGTGTCGCGCACTTGCTTTATTGAATGTGGTGGAAATAGTAATAGTGGCTGGCGCTCAAATCCTATCCAATCTCAAGCAGGCTATGCACATGGACTAGTATCTAATGCAGAGTGGACAGGTATTCCGCTTAAATTATTATTAAAAGAAGCAGGCATTAAAACATCTGCCAAATGGGTTATTGCAGAAGGTGCTGATGCCGCCGCATTAAACATCAGTATTCCACTAGAAAAACTACTTGATGATGCCTTGCTCGCACTGTATCAAAATGGTGAGCGTTTAAGGCCTGAAAATGGCTACCCAATGCGCTTAGTTTTGCCCGGATGGGAAGGTATTTTGAATGTTAAATGGGTACGACAACTACGTCTGACCGACGAGCCAATTATGTCTCGAGATGAAACATCTCAATATACCGAGTTATTGCCAGACGGAACGGCGCGACAATTTACCTTTATCAATGAAGCAAAATCACTGATCACCTCACCTTCATTAGGCATGATGTTGCCCGACAATCCCGGTATTTATCAGATCTCAGGTCTAGCATGGTCTGGTCGAGGCAAAATAACCCGTGTTGAAATATCTGCTGATGGTGGTGATAGCTGGGTTGATGCCGAATTACAAGGGCCTGTTCTTGATAAAGCCTTTACACGCTTTAGTCTGCCGTGGCATTGGCAAGGTGAATATGCCATTTTACAAAGCCGTGCAACAGATGAAACAGGTTATGTGCAACCTACACGAGAAGCCTTAGTTGAAAACCGTGGTAAGCATGGGTTTTTCCACTATAACGCAATCGTTAGCTGGGAAATTACAGAAGAAGGAGATATTAATCATGTCTATGGTTTCTAAATTTATCGCCACCGCACTACTTCTGTCACTATCTAGCTATAACTATGCTGACACTGAACATCAAGCACTAGGAAAACCTGCAGAAGCACTGACTCAGCAGGCACAATGGAACCTTAGTATTGCCCCTGATGGAAAAGCACTTCCAAAAGGAAAAGGCGTTGCTGCACAAGGTAAGAAAATCTTTGCCTTAAAATGTGCAGCGTGTCATGGTCCAGAAGGCATCGGTGCAAGTGCCGATCCTCTTATGGGAGAAGTCGGTTCCTTAACGAGTGATTATCCAGAAAAAACAGTCAATAGTTATTGGCCTTATGCCACCACCTTGTTTGACTATATTCGTCGTGCAATGCCTATTAATGCCCCTTTTTCATTAACACCTGATGAAGTTTATGCGCTTAGTGCCTATATATTGAGCCAAGATGCTATAATCGCTGAAGATTTTGAACTCAATGAAAAAACCCTACCTCAGGTAACCATGCCCAATCGTGAAGGATTCACGGCTTTTTACCCTGAGAAATAAACCTCTATTTAAGAACTTTTAAGGACCCATTTTATGAGCCCTCGCTACACGTGCACGGTTAATCCTAACCCAGATTTATATGACACTCCTAAATTAGGAATGGACGAAAAGTCGTTAGAAAAGGATTTTAAGAATTACTACGGAAACCATCTAGCACAAGATAAAGGCTGCGCATCTGGCCACTATTTATACTCATCACTTGCACTTACTTTGCGTGATCGTTTGTTTGAACGTATGAAACATACCAAACACACGTATGCAGAAACAAAATGTAAACAAGCTTACTACCTATCAATGGAATTCTTGATGGGCCGAGCAATGGGTAATGCGGCACTAAACCTTGGTTTAGAAGAAACTGCTAAAAAAGCCATGCATGATCTTGGTTTAAACTTTGAAGAATTAACAACGTTAGAACATGATGCCGGCTTAGGTAATGGTGGTTTAGGCCGTCTTGCTGCGTGTTTCATTGATAGTTGTGCCACATTACAACTGCCTGTAACAGGCTATGGTATTCGCTATGAATACGGCATGTTCCAACAAAGCATTGATCAAGGTAATCAAGTTGAGATGCCTGATCACTGGTTACGTGATGGCAACCCTTGGGAACTTGAACGCCCAGAGTTTACTCAACGTATTAAATTTGGTGGCCACACTGAATTCCATAAAGACAGCAATGGCAAAACTCAAGTTCATTGGGTTAATACCAACGACGTTTTAGCAGTACCTTATGATCTACCAATCCCTGGTTATCAGAACGGCACGGTAAACAAATTACGTCTATGGAAATCAACAGCAACAGACGAATTTAATTTAGAAGATTTCAACGCAGGTTCATACACTGAAGCAGTAGCGGCTAAAAATGAAGCTGAAAACATCAGCATGGTGTTATATCCAAATGATTCCAGTGAAAATGGTAAAGAATTACGCTTACGCCAACAATATTTCTTAGCCTCTTCTAGCTTACAAGATATTCTTGATTACTGGGTCACAACCCATGGTGAATCATTTGATACCTTCTCAGAAAAAAATGTTTTCCAGCTAAATGATACTCACCCAACCGTAGCCGTTGCTGAATTAATGCGCCTATTGATGGATGAACATGGCCTTGAATGGGATGAAGCATGGAAAATCACGACTCAAACAATGGCTTACACAAACCACACTTTATTGCCTGAAGCATTAGAACGCTGGTCTGTAAACATGTTTGGTCGTCTACTTCCTCGTGTTTTAGAAATCATCTACGAAATCAATGCTCGCTTCTTAAGTGAAGTTGCTCGTCGCTGGCCTGGTGATAAAGATCGTCTTGCTCGCATGTCGATCATTGAAGAAGGTCATCACCAAAATGTCCGTATGGCTCATTTGGCGATTGTAGGTAGTTTCTCAGTCAATGGTGTTGCAGCATTACATTCAGAGTTATTACAAAAAGGCTTATTTAACGACTTTTATCAACTCTGGCCAACAAAGTTCAACAATAAAACTAATGGTGTAACACAACGTCGCTGGATGGCATGGTGTAACCCAGAGTTGAAACAACTCTTATCTGAAACGATTGGTGACAAGTGGATTACCGACTTAAGTCAGCTTAATAAATTAGCCGCTTATTCTGAAAACCCACTATTCCAACAGCAATGGCATCAAGCAAAAAAAGCAAACAAACAACGTCTTGCTGACTTAGTTAAACAAAGCTGTGGTGTTACTTTCAACACTGATGCACTATTTGATATTCAAGTAAAACGTATCCACGAATACAAACGTCAATTGCTTAATGTACTGCACGTTATTCATCTTTATGATCGTATCAAACGTGGTGATATTGAAGGCATTGCTAAACGTGCCGTACTATTTGGTGGTAAAGCAGCGCCTGGCTATGCCATGGCAAAAGACATTATCAAACTTATTAATAATGTTGCCGATATTGTTAATAATGATCCTGATATTGGTGATTTATTAAAAGTCGTCTTTTTACCTAATTACCAAGTATCAGCAATGGAAGTTATCTGTCCTGCTGCCGACTTATCAGAGCAAGTTTCTACTGCCGGTAAAGAAGCTTCTGGTACAGGTAATATGAAGTTCATGATGAACGGTGCAGTCACCATCGGAACATTAGATGGAGCCAATATTGAGATTCGTGAAGAAGTCGGCGACGAGAACTTCTTCCTATTTGGTTTAGACGAAGTAGAAGTTGAACAACAACGTGTTAATTACAACCCAAGAGCGATTATCGCAAAAGATAAAGACTTAAAACGGGTTGTTGATTTATTAGAAAGCGGCTACTTCAACCAAAATGAACCAAACCGTTTTGGTGACATCATTAACGCCTTTACAAGCCATAATGATCCTTGGATGACCATTGCAGATTTCCGTAGTTATATTGATGCCCAACATCAAGCAGGCCTTGCATACCAAGACCAAAAACGTTGGACAACAATGAGTATTCTTAACACAGCGTACAGTGGTAAATTCTCAACTGATCGCACCATGGAAGAATACAACCGTGATATCTGGAAACTTGAAAAAGTAACACCTCAACACAAATAGCTGTATCTATGATATTCAGCGACAGACTTTTGTCTGTCGCTGAATTAATCATCATTCACATAATTAAGCTAGAACAACAAAACCAAAAAACGTATAATTCAAGGCCTACTGTTTATGGCACTGTTTTAAACACATCACCCGATTATGCGCCTGTAGCTCAGTTGGATAGAGTACCAGTTTCCGAAACTGGGGGTCACAGGTTCGATTCCTGTCAGGCGCACCACTACATTCTTTTGGTTCTCTTAGCCAGAGAGCTAATATGCATATGTATTAAAGACAGACTTTAATTTGTCTGAAATTCAATAACTCCCCACATCCTTTCCCAGTATGACTTTCTCCTTATTTTTCACAACACCTTCTTCTCAACCGTAACATTCGTTATGCTGATTTAAATACGATTAGCTGAGTTTTTTATGCCTGAGAAGTCCACCAATATGCATGCACACATCGCCACAGATACTATAGTGGTGGTTTCTCTTTCCCTACTTACGTGGTTTTTCGCTAGGTATTTTGATTTAAGCGAACGCTTTTATAACTGGAGTCGAGTCTGGGAGAATTATCAAGCTGATGAGTTGTTTTTCCCTCTCTTCAGCTTATCTTTAGGGCTTATTTGGTTCAGTTACCGTCGCTATCAACATGTAAAAATTAATGATTTTAATACTCGAATTCTACTCTCTGAAAACAGACGTTTAGTAAAAAGACTAACCGAAACCCAAGAGAATGAGCGACTTTTCTTGGCACAAGAATTACATGATATTTTTGCTCAACACTTAACGGCCTTACGTACTAATGCCGAAACAATTCAAGCTTTAGTTGGCAATGAAAAAATGGCCGCATTAAATGCGGCAAAAATGATTACAAATAATGTTGAGAAACTGCATCATATCACCCGTTCACTCCTAAAAACGCTACGCCCTCCCCCTCTTGATTTCGGTGTCGTCATGGCTATTGAAGATTTAGTGACCGAGTGGCAACACAATCATAGTTCGGTTCATTGCCAGCTTAATTTCCATGGCGACCAATCTGAACCTTGTGAAAAAAGCGTGTTGACCTTATATCGTACTATTCAGGAAGGTTTATCTAATATTTCTCGTCATAGTAAGGCTAAGAATGTTGTCATTGATTTTTATTTTCCTACATCAACGAATGAGCATTCATCCACCTTAAAACTACGAATGATTGATAATGGTTCAGGCATTAACCTCGAACGTCTACAAGAAGGCTTAGGTCTTATTGGCCTTCGTGAACGTGCTCAAAGTCTAAATGGACAGTTCCGTATCTCAAATAATGTTCCCTCTGGCTGTATTCTAAATCTAATTCTTCCCATCAATGAAGCGGTTCAAAACTGATGGCAGCAGAAATAACGGTTCTTCTTGTTGATGATCACATTGCCGTACGTGAAGGTTATCGCTTATTACTGGCTCAATTTGATATTACGGTTATTGCCGAAGCGGATAGTGGTGAAAAAGCATTTAATGAATATCAAAGGCACAAACCCAACATTGTATTGATGGATTTATCTATTAACGGTATGAATGGTCTGGATAGTATTGCTCGAATTATTTTGCACTATCCTGATGCTCGTATCATCGCGTTGTCTATGCATGATAATACCAATTTTGTCTCCAGATCGATTGAGAATGGTGCAATGGGTTATGTGCTAAAAAGTAATCCTTCCACAGTCTTACTTAAGGCGATTCATCAGGTTCACTACCACGCAAAAAAGTTTCTTTGCCCAGAGGTTTCTACACTTATTGCAATGCAGCATGTCAGGCCATCTGACGACAAAATAGCAAGTTTGACGACGCGAGAATATGCTGTTTTTTTACTCTTAACTGAAGGAAAAACACGCAATGAGATTGCCAGTTCATTATCGCTTAGCACGGGTACAGTCTCTAATAACAAAGTGCGAATTATGCAAAAACTAGCTGTTAACAACATGGTTGATTTATTAAAAATCGCACTGGAACATAAGACCCTTAAACACAATCAGATTATTCAATAATTACTATTTAGGACTTTCTCCTAGCTAAAACAGTTAACTCTGCATCACTCTTTTCCACCTCTCTTTCCGTATGATTTCAATGTGCAAAAAACATATTTTAATTAAGGAAAAACGATGCAATTTAAACGCCACAAACTCTCGCTGTTAATTCATAGCGCAATGCTATTATCAGCGATATCAACCACCTCTCTCGCAAACAGTAACAACCCAGCCTCAGCAATGGAATTACCAACATTAAGCGTTATCAGCACTACGCCACTGCCTGGCATTGGAGTTCCCGTTGAAGACTATGCTGGAAATATTAAAGTCATTAGTGCCGAAACCATTGAAAATGAAAACGCACTAGATATGGCTGAATTAATGTTTAAAAACATAGGGAGCATTGACATTAATTCAGCACAAAACAATCCTTATCAAAATGATGTTAATTACCGTGGTTTTCTAGCTTCTCCCCTTGTCGGTAGCGCCATTGGTCTTTCCGTTTATGTTGATGGACAACGTGTTAACGAAGGGTTTGGCGACACCTTAAACTGGGATCTCATTCCCGACTTTGCATTGTCCAATATTGTGCTTATCCCCGGTTCTAATCCTTTATTTGGTTTAAATACATTAGGGGGAGCAATATCAGTACATACCAAAAATGGCTTTAATTTTGAAGGAACAGAAGTCGAGCTCTCAGCAGGTGAAAATGGGCGACGTCAAGGCACTATTCAACATGGCGGCAACAGTGGCAATGTTGATTGGTATGTTGGCGCAACTAAGTTTGAAGAAGATGGCTGGCGTGTTAACTCTCCATCAGATGTAAAACAGTTCTTCGGTAAAGTGGGCTGGGAATCAGATACAACCGATTTAGACCTAAGCTACACCCATGTTGACACAGATTTGATCGGTAATGGTTTTGTTGCAGAAAGTCGCCTAAATAGCCAAGGCAGGGATGCGATTCATTCCTACCCTGATCAAACTGAAAATAAAATGGACAATCTTAACCTGAATGCCTCTCATTGGCTCAATGATAATACACTGGTGGCCGCCAATGCTTTTTATCGAAATTATAAAAGAAAAACCTTGAATGGAGATGTTGAAATTGGCTGTGCAGTTGATGTAGCTGCATTGGGTGATGATTTTGAAGCTGAAGATACACATCTCACCTCTTGTATTCCGGGAGCAAGCGCTGCTGGGACTCAATATGAAGATGATCTAGGTGTTATACAAACGGCTATTGCGGCTGATGAATTTGAAGTTGAAATAGAAGGTGAAGAACGCCGCACTGAAACTGAAACAGATTCATGGGGTACTAGTTTACAGTTTACACACAGTCATCAAATTGCATCCATGGATAATCAATGGACAATAGGTGCAAGCTATGACAAAGCAGAGACAGACTTCCTTAGTATTGAAGCTGAAGAAGGTGATGTAGATCTAAGTAACGGAACAATCATCGCTGGCACAGTAGATGAGGCTGAAGTTGGTGTCGATATTAAAACAGAGCGTATCAATTATGCCTTAATGATTTCTGACACCTTAAATTTATCAGATAAAACAGCATTAACACTAGCTGGACGTTATCAACATTCTGAAGTAAAAATTGATAATTTTAATCCTGGTGATGAAAAACTAGAGGGTGACCATTCATTTTCACGCTTTAGCCCGGCGGTATCATTGAGCCATAAATTACAAGAAGATGTAACACTATACGGAAGCTATAACGAAAGTTTTAGAACACCAACGGCTGCCGAACTAACCTGTGCCGATCCTAATGATCCTTGTAAATTACCTAACTCATTTGTTGCCGATCCACCACTTGATCCTGTTATCGGTAAAACCATAGAAATCGGGGCTCGCGGTAAATTAGTCTCATCAATCAATTGGTCTATTGCTGCTTTTAGAACAGAATTAGAAGATGATCTATTGTTCACACTTGCTGATAATGCCGGTGGTGGTTATTTTATTAATGTTGATGAAACTCGCCGCCAAGGTCTTGAGCTTGGTTTAGATGGCAAAGTAAATAGCTTAAACTGGTATGGTAACTATAGTTTTATTGATGCCACATTTGAATCTGATGAAACATTAGCCAGCGTCGTTGACCCAAATGGCATTAACGTGCAAGCAGGTGACCAATTGCCGGCGATTCCTCGCCATAACATCAAGCTTGGGGCTGATTATGCATTCACACCAACATTTAATATGGGTGCAAGCATGCAATATGCTGGCAGCAGCTATATGCGAGGCGATGAAGGCAATGAGCTACCTAAAATTAATAGTTACACAACGTTCAACCTCAATGCGCGTTACAAACCACATAAAATGGTTCAACTGTGGGCTAAAGTTGATAATGTATTTGATCGTGAATATGAAAATTCGGGCATTAGAAACTTTAATTTTTATGAGCTACCTGAGGATGGTGAAGTAATCCAAGAAGAACGCTTTGTTTCACCTGGCGCGCCACGCTCATTCTGGGCAGGTGTAAAAGTAAGTTTTTAACATAAACAACTTAGGACTAAATCATAGTTTTTGAACGATTAATTCTGATTTATAGTAACGATGAAGCAGATAAAATAACTACAGTTTATTGAATTCAGCTTCATTAAATGTCTCATGTTTGGCCAGATAATTTATCTGGCCTTTTTTTTAATTGAGGAATTTAGAATGGCCATCTCACTTAAATACTCACTCACTCTCATTCTTATTTTTTTATCACTGAATCAACGCTGCATCGCCGATGACAGCGATACAACTCGTGTTTGGCAACAATTAAAACATGAATATTTTGGTCATCGACTTATCAGTGATAACGCCACTGATCTATTATTTATTGAGGTCCCCAACAAGGTTGAAGATGCAGCGATCATGCCCATCACCATAAAATCACTCTCAGCCCAGACACCTCAACATCATATAAAAACATTACACTTAATTGTTGATAATAACCCTCAGCCTTACTCTGCTGAATTTCACCTTTCACCTAAACTTGGTCCGATTAATATCTCAACCCGAATTAGAATGGATAACTTCAGCAATGTACGAGTCATTGCAGAAATGAATGATAATAGCTTACATATGGTAAATCGCTTCGTCATCGCCTCTGGCGGTTGCTCTGCTCCAGCAAGTAAAGACCCTGAAAAATCTCTCGCTAGACTAGGCAAGGTGAAAATGCGAATGCGTGAACCAATTATTGGTCAAGAAACAACCGTACAAATCATTGTCAGCCACCCCAACTCAAGTGGCATGCAATTTAACAAAGCATCACGCCAGTTTATTCCCGCTCATTATGTCACCGATATTAATATCAGCTTTAATGATGAAGCCTTGCTAACAGTTAAGACAGGCATCACTCTCAGCGAAGATCCCAGTATTCGATTTACGTTTACCCCTCAAGTGTCAGGAACCTTAACTGCCAAAATTATCGACAGTAAGCAAACAATCTACCTTGTTGAAAAGAAAATATAACCCGTCGGGAGTTTATCCCATAAAA
This sequence comes from Methylophaga sp., assembly GCA_013139345.1. Lineage (GTDB taxonomy): Bacteria > Pseudomonadota > Gammaproteobacteria > Nitrosococcales > Methylophagaceae. Next base: position 21,958 of record WTAY01000091.1, read on the forward strand.
CATCAGGCATTACCCTCAATTCCTTTTGAGCCAAAACATCTATAATAAACATTCGTTTTTCAGAACAGTACTCTAAACACTTTGTACAAAACGATATTCTCCCATTGCTTATTCTCAATAATAAGTTTAGGCCAGGCTTCTCGCCTGGCTTTTTTTTTACTTTTTTCTAAGAGATAAGCCAGCTTGATATTTTCAATTTAGACTACGCCTAACCCACCGCCAAACACCGAATGACCTAATCACCTGCCAAAACCAACCCAGCAATACCAGAACGGTCGCCAGCAAACCATAAATCCAACGCGCATCACGATCTGCTATCGCATACTTGCGATATTCCACATTATTTAAAGCATTGATGGCATCTCTGGGGGTATGCACTCGGGCTAAATCATAGCCAATAGCTTTAGAAATAGTTTGCATCACTTTTCTGCCATAGCTTGATTGGTGTTCTCTTACCCTATCTAACACTCCTTCTAATGCTTTTTCGCCAGGCGATAGGGTGCGTACATAGGCTAATAAGTCGGGATAGTTGCCTTGTAATACGGCTTCTTCTTTTGTCCAATAGCCTATAATTTCATCGCGTTCATTAAATCTGGGGATGGGCTGTAAGGCATCACCGCCGACACCGAGCAATAGCCCTTTTATTTGCCCTCGTCGTTTTATCAATGCATTCACATACGGTATATCTTTATGCGGCGCTTCATCGCCATCGGTAATAAAAACAAGGTTAAGATCGCGTTGCTTGGCATCATCTGTTGCCATGGCGATGGTTTCTGTCAGCAGTGAGTCACCAATCCACCGCATGCGTCTATCCAATCCAGTGACCATTTTTTCTATTGCAGGAAAGTGCCTACACACTTCTAGCGGTTCAAATAACATCACTGCTTCATCGCCTGCAAATAAGCTAACAGCAACGCGTGAACCACAGGGCAAGCTTGCCATGCTTTCTCGCACGGCAATTTTGGCTAAGGTGAACCTGTCCGTTTGTGGCTTGGGATAATTCACATCAGTGACATTCATACTTTCGCTGATGTCGATAACGAATAAGGTATCTTGCACGAGGCTATTGAGCTTCATTTGGGGGTTAAACCAAACAGGCGCTAATGCAATGGCGGCGAGAATATAAAATACTCCGCCATTTTGAATAGCATGCCGTAAATGAACACGGAAATGCCCCCACCAATGCTTGAAGTTATGGTGCATTATAAAAACCCTTTCAAGAAGGAGAAGGCTACCTTTAATAGATTCAACATTTAAGGCAGGCCTCGGCGTGTATTATCTTTCATTAACGCACGTCCATTTTGCTTAAAGGGATCAATACCAATGGTGTAACCATCTATCATAGCACTGCCCGCACCGCGTTTTTGTGGACTGATTCTATCAAGTCGTTCTAAGTTATAACGCGCTGCATAGAAGTCAGGCTCAAGGCGTAATGCTCCTTTATAATATTCTCGTGCTAATAGGATTCGAGCAACCAAATGTCGGCTACCATGGGCGTCATCTAAATCAGCTTCGGCTGTGTTGGCATATAAATTCCCCAGCGCGTGTTTTGCTAAGGCTTGTAGGTGTGTAGCATTGCTGGCTTCAGCTACATCAAACGCTTTTACGGCGCGGGCTAGTTTACCTTCATTGACCAATAAATAGCCCATGCTATAGGCTTCAAGCGTATTGTCATTAGTTAATTCATGGGTGAGTAGAGATTGATCAGCGTAGGCAGTATTTAATCGCACTGCTTGTTGCCATTGACTAAAGAAAAACACGGCCACAAGACAAGATACTGCCGCTGCCGCTAAGATAATATGGGGGAAGTAGTCTAATAAATATTGCCTGAATTTAATTCGTTTATTCATGTACTTATTTTCTCCAAGCCTTGATTTCAATTTGCTTTAACCAAAACAATACACCAAGAAATAGCATGGCGATCATATAAAAATAAACGGCATAATCTTGTCTTGGTAAGCGAAATTCATAGCGGGTGGATTTATTGGTTGCCCTCCCTATTTCTGCCACTGCTCGTTGCAAGCCTTGCTCGCTATTCACTTCAAATGCTTGATAGGGCATGCCCAGCGATAGGAAGAGTTGATTTAATGCCACATTGGGATCGACCGCGCCTTCATCTTTGCTGATGTCCTCTTCAAATTCCAAGGAAAAATCATAGCCCGTATGCACATAGATCCACATCAATTCTGCTTGATATTCTTTGAAGCGTTCTCGCAATATTTCTTTGTCTTCTTCTTTGATTTTAGTATCACCATCCGACACCAATAAAATCAGTCGTGTTGCTGTGTAGGGTCTATCTTGAAAATAATCCAAGCCCATTTCTAAGGCACGATGCAAAGCGGTGAAACCTGAGCTATTGCCTTCTGCACTTTTCAATGCTGCGCGCGCCAGCTCTCTATCGGCTGATAATGGGGCTACCGCGATTGGTGAGGCATTAAACACCACCACACCAAAGGTATCGCCGGGGCGTTGATCCATCAATTTAAGCAATACGGTGCGTGATGCTTCTATTCGGCTGAGTGTCACTTTCCCCCGAGCGCGCTCGACGGGATCTTGCTCTTCTAAGCTTTCCGCCATGCTGCCACTGCGATCTAATACGATCACAATTTCAGCACCTTTGCCTGTTCTTGTTTGGGTGCCACCTTCGGTAAACGGTGCGGCGGCAGCAATCACTAAACTTACTAGCGTTAACACAGCCAACATCCGCACGCCCCAACGCAATAAGTTAGACACCGTATCCTTCGTCCAATCTTCTAATCCCGGATAGCTAAACTGCTTCACCCCATAAGAAATTAACGGCAATAAGCAAAATGGCAGTAGCCATAATAATTCGGGCTTGAAAAAATGAAGAGCATTCATTTACGATTTTCTTGCCGCATGTCTAAATAACCTTTCTGACACTGTTGCACGCTTAATCCACGCCATTGTCTCAGCCACAGAAATATTATGGTCTTGTGCGTTTGTCTCATGAAATGCACGCCATGAATCATCAAAAAATTGAGTAATCGTTTCTTTATCAACTGACAAATAAGGTGCTTTCTCAAATAATATATCGAGGGTATTCGGATATAAACTCTGACCTGAACTGCCTGCTAAACCTGCATGAATGGCGCGTAAATCATCTGCCGTGAATTGTGTTTGTTTTATTGTTTCTTGTTGGCGTAGTTGACGTGCCAATAAGGTCATCGCACCCGGATGGCGTGGCAGCCATTTAATACGATCTTGCAACCATAACCACGCTAGCGCCAACAATATTCCCAACACTAAATACAAGAAAGCCAGATTTAGGGGCATGGCTTCATCAAAACGAGGCGGGGTGATAATAGGGCGTAATGTTTCTTCTGACGTTAATTGCTCAGGCAACACCGGTGATAAATAAAAACCTTGCTCGGGAATGGTGATAATCAAGGGTTCTCGATCATCGTCGGCGACTTCTACGGCTAAGGTTTGCAAAATAATAGCCGGGATTTGAATTATTTGTGCTTCGCCAACCGTGCCGAAAAGCTGCCAGGTGAAATCAAGGCTAATGAATTCACGGTCATCGGCCAATTTTTCTTTATTTGCAGTGACATCACGTAAATCTAACCATGCATTAATCGGCCCTTGGAGTGGCACGCTGTTTAAATCAAAAATATAGCCTTGTTCTAAGGTGAATTCGGCATGCATGGTAATGATGTCGCCTAAGGTATAACCATGATTACGCATGTTAACGGTCACATTTACATCTGCCGAATTAATGGTGGTTCCCTCAGCAAACAGTGAGGTCATTATCAGTGATAACAATAAAAATAATAGTGATCTCATCATGCGTCTTTTCCCATAAAATACGCCGTGAGTGACGCGGCATTAAATTCACCATTCACCACAAAAGGCCGTGTTCCCAACACCGTACACGCACTATTCACCGATTTTATATGCTTCTCTCGAGCAGCACTCATTTGGTCGCGCACACTTTGTCGCATCCACACAAATTGCCCCGCCCCTGTTTCTGAATCACGCAAAATAGCGATACCACGTTTAGGTTGCTCATCAATTTCAGTGGGGTCTTGCAACATAACAGGCACCACATCATGATGACTGAGTTTTTTTAATAAAGATTTAAGCTTGCCTTCACCCCAACGAAAATCAGATATTATAAAGACCAAACATGGGTTTTGAGGCAGATATGGCACCACATCAAACAAGCCATCGGCATGCGAACCTTCTAGTTTCAAATCAGCAAAATGCTGTTGCAACCACACCCATGCACTGCGGTTTGCTTTGGGTGGCAACATTCGTTTTTTATTCATTTTCTCGCCAGCCACATATACCCCAAAGGCATCACCTGAGCGATAGGCCGACAGAGCTAATTGCGAGGCGACTTCTTTTGCCACGTTAAAGCGATTCACCTTACCGATATAAGACATTGATGCCGAGGTATCGACTAACACAATCACTTTTAAAGCCGAGTTTAAATAGAAATCTCGCACCCATACATTCTTAAATGGATCGCGTGCACTGGTGCGTAAATCTAAACGTCTTGGATCAGGGCGCTCCCGTAACGGAACAACCGATCGAAGCTGGTCACCTGCACCAGGCACCACGCCATGTCCCGCACCGGGTTGATGTCCAGATGGTCGCCAGCGAATGTGATAATGAATGAGAGGTTGTTGTGCCATATTATTATGGCGTAGGAACGCAGTTCAAAATCGCCTGTGTATACGCCCGCGCTAACCAACCGCGTTGCAATTCGTAAATTGGCGTAAAAAATACTCTATGCGCCACCACCTGATGAAATACTACCGCCACATCTTGTGGCATCAATTCTAGACGACCATCAAGCCATGCAGATACCTTTGCTGCACGCACCAACATACTTGTACCTCGAGGCCCCATGCCCGCCACCATCAACTCATCCATTTCAACATCAGGTAGCTGTACACCATACTTTTCTGGATTATGCGTTGCTCGCCGCAAATGTTCTACAAAGTTTTGCACTGCCTCTCCCGCAGTTACCGCACTTTGAATCATCGGTGCAAACATAGTGAGCGCTTTGAAATCAAGGTTCCCTGATGTGACCGACTCGATCAGTGTATCTGTATCATGGAACCGACTATCAAATGTCAGTGACTTATGCACCTCGCTATCATCATCAGGGGCAATTTCTAACTCCATCAAAAAACGATCTCGCGCCGCACCCGGCAACTCAAAGGTTTCTTCTTTTTCTACCGCATTGCGATCAGCAAACACTAATAAATGTGGGAATTGATATTCTTTATTAAAAGCCGTAATACTACGCTCAGCCATCACCCGTAACAATAAAGAATGCACTTGCGGACGAGCGCGGTTAATTTCATTAAAAAAGAAAACGGATAGCTCTTTACCCTGCGATAAAATTGGCCCAGGGTCAACACGTGGCTTGCCATCTTGATCAATGAAAGTGTGATAAATCAAATCTTGAGGCATCAAATCAATCGTACCTTCCATTCGTTGATAACCACCACCTAAACCTCGTGAAGCGGCACGTAGAAGAGTGGTTTTCCCCACCCCCACATTGCCTTCAAGCAATACATGTCCACGAGCAAAAATTGCAATCACTAATGAGCGAATAACAGGCGCCAATCCCAATACAACCCCATTCAACTCTTGTTCATAAGACACAGCACGGCTACGCCAATCTTCAAGTATATTTTCCGACATAGAACTTCCTACAATTTTATAAAATAGCTTAGCTATAATTATCACTCGAAAACCAGTTATTTATACAGGGAGTAACTCCTTAAATATAAAACTAAAGGGAAAAATATGGGATTAAGACCTCACTTACCATCCGTGTCTATTAATTTCGCCATAATAGCCATATCCTCCTCTCCCTATGCAGAAAACATAATCCAGAATCTCCGATAGCGTGGCTATACCCATAATCAATGAATATAAACTACGCCTGCAGGATGGCAGGGAAACCGAAGATATTAACCGTCACGTTAAGTTTTCCGCTTGCTTTGGCTGGGGCCCACAACAAGGTTTTACCCTGATTTTAAACAAAAAAAAGCCCGACACATATGCCGAGCTTTCTTTATTACGATTTATGTATTAAATAATATTAATACATAAGGGTATTTTACAGGCTAAATACGCTTAAAACACCACCTAAGTTAGTCCAGCTAGATAGCGCTTTGTAAGCACCTACCGCACCTAGACCATCAGAGTCATTTTCTAAGCTAGGAATAGCCATACCGATACCAGCCCAACCACCTACACCAGAAAGGATAGAGATGTACTGCTTACCTTCATGTTTGTAAGTATTCACATTACCGATGATACCTGATGCTGTTTTGAATCTCCAAAGCTCACGACCTGATTGTGCATCTACCGCTTTAATGTAACCTTCTAATGTACCGTAGAAAACAACATCAGTAGCAGTCGCTAGAGCACCAGACCATGCTGAGAAACGTTCTGGGTTAGACCAAACGATCTTACCAACACGTGCATCCCAAGCGATGAAGTTACCTAGGTGTGTACCACCTGGCGCTGGGTACATGTTTAATGTCGCACCAACATAAGGTTGACCTGATGTAAATTCAACTTCAAATGGTTCGTAATCCATACATACGTGGTTTGTTGGCACATAATGCAAACCAGTACGTGGGGAGTAAGCAGCTGGTTGCTGATCTTTAGAACCTAACGCAGCAGGACAAATACCTGTTGTGTTAACGTCTGCGCCATTACGATGTGTTGAATATTTAGCGACACGATCATGAAGACCTGTTTTAAGGCTAACACCGTTAGACCAGTTAACAGCTGGATCAAATTTCTCAGCAACTAATAATTCACCACTTACGCGATCAAGAGTGTAACCAAACCCGTTACGATCGAAATGTACAACCGTTTTACGCATTTTTCCTTTCACTTTTTGATCTTGCAAAATAACTTCATTCACACCATCATAATCCCACTCATCATGAGGCGTCATTTGGTAGATCCATTTAGCAGCACCGGTGTCTAAATCACGTCCCCAAAGAGACATTGTCCACTTGTTATCACCAGGACGTTGAGCTGGATTCCACGTTGATGGGTTACCGTTACCGTAATAGAACATGTTCAAATCAGGATCGTAAGAATACCAACCCCATGTTGTACCACCACCGATTTTCCATTGGTCGCCTTTCCACGTTTTCAAAGAAGAATCTTTGCCAACTGGTTTCAACATAGACATTGTTTTCTTCGGATCAACAATCATTTCATCATCAGGACCAACGCCGTAGGCAGTCCATGCTTCTTTACCATCTAAGCCATACGCTTTAACGTAACCACGTACACCAAACTCACCACCAGAAACACCTACTAGCACTTTATCTTTAAATACATGTGCTGCACCCGTTGAAGTAGCGCCTCGTGTTGCAGTGTCACGCTTGTGAGACCAAATTGGCGCCCCCGTGTTCATATCTAAAGCAACTAATACTGTATCAGCTTGTGCTAAGAAGATTTTACCATCACCATACGCTAAACCACGGTTAACAGTGTCACAACACATCACTGGAACAGTTTCGTCGTAGTCTTGTTTTGGTTCATATTTCCATTTTATTGCGCCGTCGTTGTTTAAATCTAAAGCGAAAACGATGTTTGGAAATGCAGTGTGAACATACATAGTACCGTCGATAACAAGTGCGTTACCTTCATGACCACGCAAAACACCTGTTGAGAATGTCCACGCCATTTTCAAATCAGCAACGTTGTCTTTAGTGATTTGAGCGAGCTTGCTGTAACGTTGGTTATTGTAATTACCAGCAGCAGATACCCAGTTATTTTCATTTTCTTGCATTGTACGAATTTCATCAGCCACTGCTACATTTGTAGCCGCCAATGTCATCATCGCAATTGATAGTGCTTTCAGCTTCATAGTTATTCCTTTCTATGTCTTAATTATTAATCGTCAGTGATATGTGTATAAATTCACATAGTCACGCGAACTGTGACTTTATCCCGAACGCCACTTTGAAGCACTAGGAGGAGCTCCCCTTGTGAGTAGGAGCTTCTCCCATCATCATTAAGAACAGATACTAGAATATGATTCCTCTTCTTCCTAGATCCTTATAGCAGAAGCGATAACAACTATTTATGGCACAATGTCAGCGTCCAACTCATCGAAGTTATAACGGTCTATTTGCACAAAGCCACCATCTTTCATTTCGGGAACTTTATGAATTCTAACCTCACCAACACGAATACTGCCGTCATCATCATTTAGCCAAAAATCAATATCATAGTATTCGTTTGTACTGCCATGCTTACGAAAATCTGTGCAGGCAAAGTAACGGCCATCTTCTATAAGTCGTCGTACAGGTTGATGCACACCGACAAACTCTAAGCTGATGGTCTCACCTGTTTTTTCGTCTGTAAGGATGTATTCACCCTTACTTTGAAGACGTTGTTCAAGCACATTTGTTTCAATCGCTGAAATCACTTCCCATGCTTTTTTTTCCTCTGATTCACCAGGGTGCTCTGACGCAGGGATCCACCACCAAGGACGAGGGTCTCTCATCCAAGTAACCCATTTACCCTCATAGCGTCTAGGTGCTTTATAAATCCGCTCTTCCATCACAATTAACTGTCCATTTTCAGGTTTCACCCAAAAATCAATCAGATACTTTTTATTATCATCGCCTTCTAAATGGAATTTCACACTCGGGAAATAACCATAGCCATGTAACCGTCGAGCGAAATCAATCTCATCGTATATTAACGCAAGGTCTCGCCCGAGAATGGCATCTCGTAAAGGAAATGAACCACCATGTGATCGCGCTTTATCCGTAATATAATGATCAATAAATTTGTTCACATCCTTTGTCGAAAATAAGCCCATTTGACCTTGTGTTTTTTTCAGGCTATTAACGGCATAAAACGCTTTCGCTCGCTCCACATTTCTAGCGGAGTCTCCGATGAATACTGATTTTGCATCCTCACTCTGGAAACAATAGGTTTTGCTATCATCGCTCTGCCATATAACATCACAATCTGTCTTAATAACTTTGCCTTCAGCCAAGCCCATAACACACAAGCCACCAAATTCTGCACCGTCAATATCTCCAGCATGACTGGAGCTTATCAAACCACATAGTAATAATATATTAAGTAATAGTATTCTCATCGTTATTCTCCTAATAAAAAAGCCCCTTCAAATGAAGAGGCTCTAATTGGCTCCTAAGGGATATACACACCCCAAGGCATCTGCCCAACAGATATCGTTTCTATCACCTCTAACGTAGAGGTATCAATCACGGACACACTATTAGAACGTCCATTAGCCACATAAAGTTTAGAGTCATCTGATGTTAAGCCCATATTCCAAGGTCGCTCTCCAACGGGAATGCTCTTAATAACAAAGTCACCTTCTGTATCAATAACATCAACCGTATGAGATTTACCCGCAGAGATATACACTCGCTTACCATCGGATGACACTTTGACACCATTTGAGCGTTCCCCCGTATTAACCGCAGTCTCAAATGTCCAATCAATCGTGTTCCAAACCTCAGTGACATTTGCACTTTCATTGGCAACATATAGCTTCAATCCATCAGGTGAAAACCCCATACCCCTAGGATGACCAGCCGCAGGTAATGTTCTGATAATTCTTGGATTGATAGCATCAATCACATCAATTGAATCTGAACCTTCTTGGCTGGCAACAACAACTTTACCATCGGGTGAGTAAACACAATGTTCAGGTGCATCTCCCATTACTTTAATCGATGCTGTTATTTTAAAGCTGGCAACATCAATGAAAGAAACGGTCGCCGCCCCCTCTTCACATACCACCAATGTTTTGCCATCAGGTGAAATATCTAAGCCTTCTGTGCCTTCACCAACTTCAATTTTATTTACTATTTGACGGCTTGTAAGATCAAGCTGAATCAACTCAGCGTCATCGGCATCAACCACATATAAATACTGGCCTGCATGACCAATAACCGTCGCATTAATTTCCTCACCTAAACGACCTGAAGCAGGGAGTTTTCCAACGACTTTATCCGTTGCCGTATTAATCAACGAAATAGTGGCATCTTTTTCATTAATTGCATAAGCAATCTCGCCCTGCATCGACGTCACAGGCATGCTTTGACATGCTGATAGTGCCAATGCCAAGGGTAATAATTTAAATAGTTTCATTCAGATTTCCTTTTTTATAAAAATAAAGTGCAAGCTCGTATATACCCATAATCATTCAAAGTGCAGTTTTTTTACTCGTCATCCCAGCATGCTTTTAGCTGGGATCTGCTTAAGGCAATAGATTCTCGATAAGAGCATTCGAGAATGACGGGAGTTCTAGGATCTTCACCTTCAAGGGATGGGTATATACCCGTTATCATTCAAGATGCAGGTTTTCCCCATTAATCCTTAATTTTATCTCCTCACCCCAACCCTCTCCAACAGGAGAGGGAGTTTTAGCTCCTTCTCCCTTGAGGGAGAAGGTTGGGATGA
>WTAY01000209.1 GCA_013139345.1 Methylophaga sp.
TGTTCTAATATCTCAGGCATGCGTTCGCGTACATCAATAGCAATCGTATTAATTTCAGTACAACGTTGAGCAATCATCTCTTGCAGTGCTGCACCTTCTGTTTCACGCGTTTCAATTAACTCATCAATGGCGATGTTTAAGCTCGACATAACAGACTGATTGAGTGCTTCTTGATCTAAACTATCTGCTTGTAACACGCCCGGCCATTGCAGTACTTTCAACATGTCAACCGGTGCAGGCCGTGTTGTTAGCATGGCTAAATCATCACAATGTCCAATGATTGATTTTGCAAGATCGTGATCAATATTAAGTGAAGACTGCTGGTCTTCGGGGGCTTTATAACGCAAAGTCGCATCGACTTTTCCTCGCGCTAACTTCCCTGAAAATAATTTCTTTATTTTCATTTCTAAAGGACGGAATCGTTCATCTAGACGCAACGATGTTTCAAGGTAACGGTGATTAACGCTACGAATTTCCCATGTTAAATCACCTTGTTCTGTCTGCTCTTCTCTGCGAGCAAATGCGGTCATGCTTCGTGTCACAATCATTCCTGAACTAAAGATATAAACGAACATATTAACATGAGCATAAGCCACGTATAATGATGCAATTATTTTCGATTATTGAAGGAAGTCCCTATGCGCCCAAGCGGTCGTCAAAACAACGAATTACGTCAAGTTAAAATCACTCGTAATTACACTAAACATGCCGAAGGTTCTGTTTTAATCGAAATGGGTGATACAAAAGTATTATGTACCGCTTCTGTTGAAGAACGAATTCCACAATTCTTACGAGGCAAAGGTGAAGGTTGGGTTACGGCTGAATACGGTATGCTTCCTCGCTCTACTGGCTCTCGTATGGCTCGTGAAGCAGCACGTGGTAAACAAAGTGGTCGTACTCAAGAAATTCAACGGTTAATCGGTCGCTCTTTACGCGCATCGATTGATTTAAAAGCCTTAGGCGAACGCAGCATCACCATTGATTGTGATGTTATCCAAGCAGATGGTGGCACACGAACAGCGTCTATCACAGGTGCATTTATCGCTCTACAAGATGCTATTGATTCATTACTTGCGAAGAAAAAGATCAAAAAGAACCCATTATTAGGTCAAGTTGCCGCAATCTCTGTGGGTATCTACAACGGTCAGCCTGTACTTGATCTTGATTATGCTGAAGATTCAAATGCTGAAACAGATATGAATGTGGTGATGAATGAGGCTGGCGCTTATATTGAAGTTCAAGGTACTGCTGAAGGCCATGCTTTCCATCCTGAAGAACTCAATGCTATGTTAGGTCTCGCCGGTGAAGGCATTGCTGACTTAATCATCAAACAACGTGAAGCTTTAGATAGTTAAAGCACAATAGGACAAATTCATTATGGATCAGATTGTTCTCGCAAGTGGTAACTTAGGCAAGCTCCGTGAGTTTTCCCAGTTACTTGCACCAATGGATATTGAAGTTATTCCTCAATCTGAATTTGATGTCCCTGAAGCTGAAGAAACAGGGCTGACATTTGTTGAGAATGCAATTATCAAGGCACGTAATGCCTGTGAACATACAGGCTTGCCTGCCATTGCTGACGATTCAGGTATTGAGGTTGATTATTTATTAGGCGCACCGGGCATTTACTCCGCACGCTATGCAGGTAGTGATGCCAGTGATGACGATAATCTTAATGCTCTATTAGCCGCTTTATCAGGTGTACCAGATCAAGAGCGTGTTGCTCGTTATCAATGTTTATTGGTAATGATGCGTCACTCAAAAGATCCTACTCCTTTGATTTGTCAGGCTGACTGGCAAGGTCATATTCTAAACTCAGCTCAAGGTGATGGTGGGTTTGGTTATGATCCGATCTTTTGGGTATCTGAAACTAACTGTAGTGCTGCTGAACTCACATCAGAACAAAAACATACCATTAGCCATCGTGGTAAAGCGATTCGACAATTTATGAAGGAATTCCAAAATGAAAATTAGTTTTACTCATGTCATCCTAATATCCTTACTAACCATCAATATTGCATGGGCTGAAAGTAAGATTGCGGTGCCAGACTTTGAGTTACTCGATCTGACAATGAAATTATCCGATCCACAAAAGGTTGCTGAGATTAACGCACAGGAACAGAAAAACCTTCGTGATATTGAAACATTTCTCAAAAGCGGCCTTAATAATAAACCCGGTTTTTCAGTTATTGACGTTTCTGATGAAGCCAGAAATGCCGCTGATAAAAGCACCGGTTACTTATTTGACTGTGCCCAATGCTCTGCTGAATTAGGCCGTGCACATAATGCTGATTACATCATTATTGGTCGATTACATAAGCCGACTTATTTATTCTCTTACCTTATCGTTCGAATCTTTGATGCTCATGAAAATAAATTGGTCAAAGAGTTTCGCAGCGAGATAAAAGGTAATCCTGGTGTCGTAATCCCCGGAGCAGTTGCTAACCTTATCAATAAAATTGATAAAATACTGCCTCATTAATTGGAACGTCCCCTCTAATCTAGCACTACTCTAATTATGTTTAATTTTACGGCACTACCGCCTCTTAGCCTTTATATTCACGTCCCTTGGTGTGTGCGTAAATGTCCTTATTGTGACTTCAACTCACACAAGTCTCCAGATAACTTGCCTGAAGAGGCGTATATTGATGCGCTAATTCGAGACTTAGAACAAGAACTTCCCTCGGTATGGGGACGTACAATTCAGACTATTTTTATTGGTGGTGGCACACCCAGTCTTTTCTCGGCTAAAGCTTATGAACGTTTATTTTCATCTATACGTGCTTTATTACCGCTTAGCCCTCATGTGGAAATCACCCTAGAAGCAAACCCAGGTACTTTTGAAGCTCAACGCTTCTCTGACTATTTAGATATTGGTATTAATCGTTTATCTATTGGTGTGCAGAGTTTTAATGATGACTCTTTAACCGCATTGGGGCGAATTCATGATAGTAAGCAAGCGATTAAAGCCATAGAAACAGCGCACAAAGTAGGCTTCGAAAATTTCAACTTAGATCTGATGTTTGGTCTGCCTCATCAAACTGAAAAGACCGCTAAAAATGATGTCACAACCGCTATTGCTCTCGAACCTAATCACATTTCTTACTATCAGCTGACATTAGAACCCAACACCCTATTTTATCAACAGCCACCAACGTTACCTGATGAAGACCCTATTATTGACTGGCAAATTGCCAATCAACAACGTTTAAGTGATGCCGGCTATCAGCAATATGAAGTCTCCGCTTATGCTAAGAACAATCAGCAATGCCAACATAATTTAAATTATTGGCAGTTTGGTGATTACCTTGGTATTGGTGCTGGCGCACATGGAAAAGTGAGTGATGCGGCTAAGCAGTCCATCACCCGTAAGTCAAAGCAAAAACAACCACAAGCCTATATAGACTCAGCCGGAACACGCAATGTTGTTTTGACTGAAGATCGTATTATCAAAAAGGATATTGGCTTTGAATTTATGCTCAATGCGTTAAGACTAACTGATGGCTTTCCTACATCATTATTTTATCAACATGCCGGCTTACCTATTTCGCATATCAGCAAAGCATTAGAAGAAGCAGAACAGCTTGAGTTAATAACATATGATATTCATAGAATACGTCCAACGGAAAAAGGACAGCGTTATCTCAACACCTTAGTTGAACTTTTTTTGCCAGAGTGAGAACTTA
>WTAY01000018.1 GCA_013139345.1 Methylophaga sp.
ACTACTTTCGCGTATCTTTATCTATTATCATCTATTCCAGATACCTTGATAGGTAGAAAACAGGGACAAGAAACAGCTCAAACAGTGTCTAATAAAGCGAAAGAATTTGTATTAAAACCAAATGCAATCAATAGCTTAAAAACATATTCAACCGAGCTTAACCTGTGGGATAAAGAATTAAAGAGGGATGCCATTAACCCTGGTACAACCGCTGATTTAACCGCAACTACATTACTGTTGTACGCGTTTCGGCAGGCATTCTCCTTAAACAGAATTTCAGTCTGATGCTGCTATTGTTAGCAAAGTCTTCTGAGCAGGACATACGTTCCTTGAATTACGTATAAACTCACTTTAATATGGAGTGAGTGAAAAATGGGCCTTTTTAATAATATTTTTGGAACAGGAATAAATAACATGCCAGTTATCGATCGCGTACTTGTAGGTGAATCTTTAGTCATTGAAGATGGTGACTTAGACAACGTATCTCACATTGACTTACTTATGGGCCCACGTGGCTCAGCAGCAGAAGATGCTTTCTGCCGCACTATGACAGACCAAAAAGCAGGTGTTAATGGTCTTCTAGCTGTAGTTGCACCTAACCTTATGGTTAAGCCAGCAACAGTTATGTTCAACAAAGTTACAATCAAAAACATGAAGCAAGCAGTTCAAATGTTTGGCCCAGCACAACGTGGTGTTGCAATGGCTGTTGCTGAATGTGTTGAAGATGGCACAATCCCAATGGCTGAAGCTGATGATTGCTTTATCTGTGTAGGTGTTTTCATCTCTCCAACTGCTGATAGTGATCAGAAGATCCAAGATTGGAACTACCGTGCTGTTAAAGAATCAATCAAACGTGCTGTTGCTCGTGAGCCAAAAGCGGCTGACGTTGTAGCACAATACAAAGCTAGCGAGCATCCTTTCGCTGCAAGCTAAGCTTTAGTTACACAAAGCTAAATTAGAACGCCGTTCTCTTGCAAAAGGGAACGGCGTTTCTATTTAAGGTCTTCTTAAATAGTATTCAAGATCTGTTTATCGATCCTACCATCATGTAATGCACTTGCAACAAGTGCCCGCTTAATCCCTTTCTGTTCCAATAACATTAAGTCCTGCTCCGAACGCACGCCACCCGCAGCAATAATGTCACTAGTAGATTTTCTCTTTAACGCTTCTAACAATGTGAGATCTGGACCTTGTTGGGCTCCAACACAATCTAGGCTCATTGCTATAAGCTGTTCGGGCCAGATATTGGGGGATGCTAATAAGTTTTTATCACCTAAAAACTCTCCGTACTTAAAGTCTAAAGACAAAATACTTTTTTTCTGTACATCTAAATCTTGCAAGCAAGAAATATCAACCAAGGTCTCACTACCAATCACTGGATAAATATTAGAATTAACTGCTAGGCTCTGCCAACTTGCCTTGTCTGTCACCCCAGCATCTAAGTAAAAGTTAATCTCTGGAAAAGTCTGTGATAGTTCACTGTAGAAGTCACAGTTCCTTTCACCCAGCATAATCGCATCAAGATCGGCAATATAAATAGTCGAAAAAGGGTGATAATCCAACAGATCTTTAATAACTCCTATGGGATGATAACTCTGCGTTAAAATGGACTTCAATAATGGATAGTCGGCTCGCTCATCTCCCCTAGCATGAACAGCCTTTCCCCCCATTACATCGATGACAGGTATAATTTCCACCCTACTCCTCAGGCATTATTAGTTAGCATTTAATGAAACTCTTTATTTACGAACATATCACCAGTGGCGCACTCATTGATGAGCCTTTACCTACGAGCCTCGCTCGTGAAGGTAATGATATGTTAATCGCTATTGTGCAGGATCTGCTTGAATTATCAACTATTGAACTTATTCTTCTACGCGATGATCGCCTTGACCCTTTAGCAGCTATCATTGGTCATTCTGAAATCCAAATCACCACGATTAAAGATTATGCTTCATTTCAAAGTGCATATCATGATGCTATTAAGCGTGCCGATGCCATCTTACCTATTGCGCCAGAAACAGATGGAATATTAAATAACATTCAGCAGGATATTCTCAATAGTAATAAACAGTTACTCGCTAGCCAAGCAGAAGCCATGAGTGTGAGTAGTGATAAATATCAATGCCATCAGCAACTGTTAGCTTATGGTTTGAGCTCCCCAACAACGGTTAAAGCCAGTGAATGGTCAATGAATCAATTCACCTCTTCCACAGGCTTTATTATAAAGCCTAGAGATGGGGCAGGCTGTATGGACACTCTTTTTATAAAGGGTTCAGCATCATTAAAAGCATGGTTAGCGTCACCAGCACATGATCTTGAAAATACAATTATCCAACCCTATATTGATGGCATCACAATGAGTCTTAATATCTTGTCTGATAATGATGATAGTCGGGTGCTTGCCATCAATAAGCAACATTTTCAGCGTAATAACAGAAATTTGTCGTTTACTGGTAGCACTGTAAACGGTGTTGATGAAAGCATTTTTAGCATCACTCAAGCATCAAGCCTTGTGGCAAAGATACATCAGGCCATTTCTGGATTATGGGGCTTTATTGGTATCGATCTGATTGTTCGCGACAATGAAGTTTTTATTCTCGATATTAATCCAAGATTAACGACTTCCTATATTGGTTTGAAAGCATCATTAGGAATTAACCCAGCTCAACTACTCTTTACAATGATTGAACAGGGGCTATCGGCTTTGCCAAAAACAATACAACGACACGCTGTTGAGGTGAGAGTATGACAAAAATGATAAGTGGTTGGGATATTGGTGGCGCACATGTGAAAGTCGCCCGCTGTGATCAGCAGGGTCAACTCATTCAAGTCATTCAAGTTGCCTGCCCTTTATGGCAAGGTATTGAACAATTGGAACAGGCAATTGCATCTATTTTTACCCAACTTAATAATAAAGGTGATGTAGCAGCCATCACCATGACAGGTGAGTTGGTTGATATTTTTTCTGACCGCCAAGCGGGTGTTGAAGGAATTTTAGCCTGCCTCGCACACTATATCAATGTCGATAACACGTATGTCTATGCCGCTGAATTAGGCTGGCTAACACCTAATAACGCTATAAAAAACTGGCAGCATGTTGCTTCACGTAACTGGCAAGCAAGTGCAACGCATGTAGCTCAACGTATTCCTAATGGTCTATTTGTTGATATTGGCAGTACAACATCTGACATTATCCCTTTCGTAGAGGGTCAAGCCGTACCGCAAAAGCATGATGACTTTGGTCGCCAAACTAGCCGTGAGTTACTGTATACAGGCGCTATTCGAACGCCTCTTATTGCTATCAGCCAAACTGCCCCTTTTAATGGACTATCAGTCAGCCTTGCTGCTGAACTGTTTGCCACAACAGCTGATATTTGGTGTTTATTAGGTGAGCTTAATCCAAGCGCGATTCAAGATACTAGTGCTGATGGTCAGTCATGGGAACTCGATGCATGTGCTTGTAGAATCGCCCGCTTATTGGGAACCGATGCAAACCAAGCAGAAGAAAAACAGTGGGTTCAATTAGCCCAATGGTTTGCTGAGCAACAATGTCACCAGATTACTGATGCGATACTCCACGTACTCTCTGCTCACTCTGAACTTCCTTCTGATGCACCTCTTATCGGTGCAGGCGTTGGTCGTTTTATTGTTAAATTCTGTGCCCAGCGACTTAACCGTCCTTACCTCGACTTCCATACTGTGATTGATTCAGCAAACCCAGAAGCTTCTGATCATGCACCCGCTGTAGCAGTTGCCCTTCTAGCAAAGCATAAGTTGCCGTAAAATAGTCACCATGAGTCAAATAACCTTACCTCCTCTTTGTGCCGAACTTCCTTATTATGCTGATAGTAGTCTTTATTTTGAGGCTATTAAAGACAAAG
>WTAY01000258.1 GCA_013139345.1 Methylophaga sp.
ATTCAATATGCAGTTTTTTACTTCGTCATCCCAGCATGCTTCTAGCTGGGATCTGCTTAATACAGTAGATTCTCGATAAGAGCATTCGAGAATGACGGGAACTGTAAGCCCTGCATCTTCATTTATCATGGGTATATATCAGCTAACTGATAGAGGCGATCAAACTCTTCTTCGAGGCTATTTTCAGGGATATCTTGTCCGACGCGGCTGTACCAATAGTTAGCATTGCTAAGGTCGCCTTCTTCACGGTGCAAATAACCATGAACTAGGCTAGCTAGCTCATCATGATAATTTTGAATCAAACTATGAGCGCCTTCCCAGTCGCCTTGTGCTACAAGATCTAGCGCTTGAATATGTTCCACTGCCATGTCGTTACTCTCATAAACTATTACCATCTAATAATAGCAGACCACCAATAATACCCATAGGTGATGTGATAACCATGAAGCTTAATAATATGATTTCACGCACTACAAAAATGACATCAATTAAATATGACATTTATTTCTCCTTCAAAAATGTTGGATTGAATTATAATTAGCGCCTATTACAGTTAAATGATGATTTTGTGACCAAATGATGAATATTCTTGCTTTAGATACATGTACTGAATCTTGCTCTGCCGCTTTACTCTATAACGGTGAACTATTTGAGCGAGTTGAAATGACGCAACGTGGCCATTCCGATCTTATTTTAGGCATGATGGATGATGTATTTAAGCAAGCAAAAACAACAGTGTCGACTATTGATGCTGTAGCTTTTGGACGCGGCCCAGGTTCATTCACAGGTGTTCGAGTGGGAGTGGGTGTTGCACAAGGTATCGCCTTTGCTCGTGATGTTCCTGTTATCCCCGTTTCAACACTCCTTGCCGTTGCCCAATCTGCCGCTGATCAATTGAATGTTGATTATATTGCTGTGGCAATGGATGCACGCATGGGTGAGATCTACTGTGCAAGCTATCAACGAAAAAATGGACTGGTTGAGCTAATTGACTCCGAACGTGTTTGTCCCCCAGAACAATTTAAACCAAAGAGTCAACAGCAATGGGCTGGTGTTGGCACTGGCTGGGGAGAATATGATGAGATATTACGAGACAACTTTGCAGGAAATTTGGCAGATGTCGCTGTTAAGTATTACCCGAATGCATCGGTTATGATTAAGTTGGCTGAAATTGAAGCAGAAGCGGGACGAATGGTCGCGGCAGAACAGGCATTACCTGTATATCTTCGAGATAATGTTGCCAAGAAAAAAGCGGAACAAAAGAAATGAGTCAGTCAGATTCAATTTATGCTTCACCGCTTGATACCTTAATTGACTTTCGTTTTGATGAGCGTGTGGTTGATGTCTTTCCAGATATGATCCAACGTTCAGTTCCTGGTTATGGCACGATCATTTCAACAATTGGTGTTTTTGCTGCAAAGTATGCCCAAGAGAATAGTCACTGTTATGACTTAGGCTGTTCTTTAGGTGCCGTTACCTTGTCGATGCGTCAACGAATTAAGGCTGAGAACTGTGACATTATTGCCGTGGATAATTCACAAGCAATGATTGAACGAGGCCAAAAGATCTTAGAATCTGACAGGTCATCAACAATCCCTGTAACAATGACTTGTGCAGATATTAATGATGTCGATATTGAAAATGCATCCGTTGTGGTGATGAATTTTACTCTGCAATTTATTCCTCTTGAAGAACGCTTAGCTTTAATTAAACGTATCTACCAAGGATTAAAACCGGGTGGTGTTTTAATCTTGTCAGAAAAAATTGCCTTTGATGAACCTGAAAGGCAGGCATTTCAAATAGATATTCATCATGATTTCAAGCGTGCAAATGGCTATAGTGATTTAGAAATAAGTCAAAAACGTACCGCACTAGAAAATGTATTAATTCCAGAAACAATCGCAACACATCAGCAACGGTTAAATGATGCTGGTTTTAGTTTTAGTGATGTTTGGTTCCAGTGTTTTAACTTTATATCATTGGTGGCGGTTAAATGAGTCCATACACATCGCTATATACAACGCTCGATGAAATGGACTTATCAAATTGGTCCAAAGAGTTACAAACGATAATTCCTGAGAAACTCGCTTCCGATGGTGGTCATGGAAAAATGACTGGTTGGAAAGAGGTGCTTAGTAATTTACCTCAAATAACCCCCTCTCATACTGAACTTAAAAGTGACGTTGAGATAGGTGAAACGACTGATTTATTAGATGTTGATCGTGACGCACTTATTGAACAACTCCAGCATTTTCATCCATGGCGTAAAGGACCCTATAAATTCTTTGGAATTGATATTAATACGGAGTGGCGATCAGACTGGAAATGGGATCGCGTGTTACCGCATATACAGCCTTTAAAAGGTCGTAAAGTGCTCGATATTGGTGGTGGGAATGGCTATCATGGTTGGCGGATGGTAGGAGAGGGAGCTGAATTAGTTTTAGGGATCGATCCTACTTTAGTTTTCGTTATGCAATACCATGTTATGCAACGCTATATTGGTGATAAAAAACACTATGTCTTACCGATTGGCATTGAAGATCTTCCAGAAAACTTACAGTGTTTTGATACTGTATTTTCAATGGGAGTGCTGTATCACCGTCGTTCACCTTTAGACCATTTATATGAACTACGTGCATGTTTACGCTCAGGTGGTGAACTAGTGTTAGAAACATTAGTTATTGAAGGTGAAGAAGGTACAGTTCTTATGCCTGAAGGACGTTATGCCAAAATGCGTAATGTGTGGTTCTTTCCTTCAATTGCAACGATGGAGTTATGGCTGCGGCGTTGTGGCTTTAAAAATGTCTCATGTGTTGATGTATCCGTAACAAGCCTTGAGGAGCAGCGAACAACAGAGTGGATGACGTTTGAATCATTGACTGACTTCTTAGATCCCAATGATCAAACAAAAACACTAGAAGGCCACCCCGCACCAATGAGAGCGGTCTTTACTGCAACAGCACCTTAATTTAGGCAAAAAAAAGCCACGGAAATATACCGTGGCTTTGATTTTAGCTATTACAACTAAGTTGAAAGGCTACTTCATAGAAATTTGATCTAATTGAGCAATCCATTGACCGTCATAATTCATGCATGCATTAAGGTCTTGGTTTTCAGTTTTTGAACTGTGTTTAACAGTGAGCTTATAAGCAACACATGGGCGTTGATTAAAACTAAAGTGTTGACCAATGATGACATCATAATGTGTCGTTGTATCAATGTTGTACCAAGAGTCTGCCGCACCCGTTGGTTGGCTCATCAGAATTTCTTGAGTTTTATTTAGATCAGTAATTGTCATTGCTGTATCTGAATCAATACCCGCTTCAACACCAGCAAGCAATTCTATAGGTGACTCTGCAGCGTTAACGCTCATTGATAAAGTGGCACCAAGTACAATTGCCGTAAATATTTTTTTCATTTTTATCCGTCTATGGTTAGTTATGAGAACAGTGCATA
>WTAY01000049.1 GCA_013139345.1 Methylophaga sp.
GCAATTGCATCAGCAGTTGAATATGTTGATTGAGAATGCACGCCAAAATACGGAACTTCAATCTAGAATCCATCAATTATGTTTACGTTTAATGGATGCGCCTTCTTTTGGTACATTATTGCCCATGTTAATGAAAGAATTGAAACATGAGTTTAATGCTGATGAAGTTGCGCTTCGCTGGTTTTATGCGGGTGATGTTGAACCTAAATTACCAGAAACAGGTGAAAATATTGTTCCGCAACATGCTGATGCAGATAACTTACGTATCTTTGATAAGTTGTTAGCAAAACAAAAACCAGTGTGCGGTCGTCTTACAAAAGCACAGAAAGAGCTTTTATTTGCCAATAAGGCCGATAAAGTTAAATCAGTTGCCTGTTTACCGTTAGGACATAACCCTTGTGCAGGGTTATTAGCCATTGCAAGTCATGATGAAGAGCGTTTTCATGCTGATATGGCAACAGATTATTTAAGTTTTTTGGGTGAAGTGACCATGCGATTATTACGGCCGTATCATGACTACGGTAAATAATCAGCAACAAGATATTGATTCTTTCCTGCACTATTTGGCGCAGGAAAAGCGTATGTCACCTCATACGGTGAAAAACTACCAACGTGATTTAAAGCAACTGTCACTTTTTTGTGATGAACATGAACTTGAACAGTGGCGAACTATAAAAAGTAGTCATATCCGCCAGTTTATAGCGCAATTACATAGAAATGAATTGTCTGGACGTTCTATTCAACGGCTTTTGTCTGCAATCCGTAGCTTATATCGATTTTTGATTCGTGAAGGCTTGGCGGATAATAATCCTGCCCAAGCGGTACAAGCGCCTAAAGTCGAAAAACGACTACCTGCAACACTTGATGTTGATCAAATGAGTGGCTTATTGGATGGTGATATACCGAACACAATGATTGGGCGTCGAGATCATGCCATGATGGAATTATTTTATTCATCAGGCCTACGATTAGCAGAGTTAGCAAGCCTTAATATACGTGATGTCGACTTTGGTGATCATTTGGTTTATGTCACCGGTAAGGGCAATAAAAGTCGCGTTATACCTATTGGAACGCAGGCGCTTAATGCACTAAAAGAATGGTTAAGTAAGCGTGATGAACTCGCTTTTTTTGAACAGACAGCATTATTTATCACGCAACAAGGGTGTCGCCTTGGTGTGCGCTCAATTCAAAAACGATTAAGTTATTGGGGAAAAAAACAGGGTATTTCAGACAAAGTTTATCCTCATCGTTTACGTCATGCCTTTGCATCACATATGTTAGAGGCGAGTGGTGATTTAAGAGCTGTGCAAGAGTTGCTAGGGCATGCTGATATTTCCACAACACAAATTTATACCCATGTTGATTTTCAACACCTTGCAAAGGTATATGACTCGGCACACCCTCGTGCTAAAAAGAAATAAGCTGTATGATAGAAATCTCCGTACTTGAAATGATAGGATCTCATGAAAGTTTTATTGGCTGAAGATTCAAAAACCAACCAAATCCTCATTCGTGCTTATATTGAAGAAGAGGGTCACGACATTGTGATTGTGAGTGATGGCCAGCAGGCCATTGAGCAATTCCAAAATGCACGTCCTGATTTGGTGTTGATGGATATCATTATGCCGGTTAAAGATGGTATAGAAGCCGCAAAAGAAATCAGAGCATTGTGTGAGCAAGATGGAGATTGGGTTCCTATTGTCTTTTTGTCTGCGATGACCGAATCAAAAGACATTGTTCATGCAATTGATGCTGGTGGTGATGATTATTTAACAAAACCCGTTGAAGCCGTTGTTTTGAATGCAAAGCTACGAGCGATGGAGCGCATTGCTGATATGCGTCAACAGTTGAAAAAAGCGAATCGTGAATTATTAAGAATGACCGTGCGAGATGGTCTAACAGGTATTGCAAATAGACGTCATTTTGATGAAGTGATTTCAAGGGAAGTGAAACGTGCAATACGATCAGGCTTACCTGTTTCTTTGGTGATGTGCGATATTGATTGTTTTAAACCTTATAACGATAATTACGGTCATCAAGCAGGTGATGATTGTTTGAAATATGTTGCGCGTACAATGGCGAAAGTATCAAAACGACCCGGTGATCTTGTGGCACGTTATGGTGGCGAAGAATTTGCAGCCGTCTTGCCTGAAACAGAACTTGCTGGCGCACGAGCTATTGCAGAAAATGTCCGTGATGCGGTAGATAAGCTTAATTTATCACATGATTATTCATTAGCGAGTGATCATATTACGCTGAGTTGTGGTGTTGCTACCGTCAGCCCTAGTAAGGGTGATGATGTTGCAGTAATCGTAAAGCAATTGATAAAAACAGCAGACAAAGCTTTATATCAAGCGAAAGATCTAGGTCGAAATCAGGTTGCCGTAATAGATTAAATTTCGTTTAATGCTTGTGGGGTGCTAAATCAGCACCTATAAATTGATTTCACTTGTTGGGATGACACACGGCAGCATAAATTAGAGCTATGGCCATTCCCTTCAAGCCTTAAAACAAATCTACCTCACCCACCGAATCACTAGATACGGATTCAAAACGTTTTTTCTCATCAGCAAGTTGATCGACGAGTTTCACAAG
>WTAY01000092.1 GCA_013139345.1 Methylophaga sp.
ACATGGCAGTCGTTTACTTAGTAGTTGGTACGGGAATAGGTGTGTATATCGCCTCTGAATTGGCATGGCCAGTTCTTAACTTCGATAATCCGTATATTAGTTTTGGTCGTTTACGTCCGTTACATACCAATGCAGTAATCTTTGCATTTGGTGGTTCAACGTTAATGGCAACTGCTTATTACATTGTGCAACGTACATCAGGTGTGCGCTTGTGGAGTGATAAGCTGGCTTGGTTTACATTCTGGGGCTGGAATCTTGTTATAGTCAGTGCCGTAATTACACTTCCTTTAGGTTTAACGCAATCTAAAGAGTATGCAGAATTAGAATGGCCAATCGATATTTTAATTGCTGTTGTATGGCTAGCATATAGCTTTAACTTCATCATGACGCTTTCTATCCGTAAAGTTTCACATATCTATGTTGCTAACTGGTTCTTCTTAGCAATGATGATTATGATCACTTATTTACACGTTGTGAATAGCTTATCTATCCCAGTTGAATTATTTAAATCGTACTCAATTTATTCTGGTGTTCAAGATGCGATGATTCAGTGGTGGTGGGGACATAATGCGGTAGGTTTCTTCCTAACTGCTGGTTTCTTAGGAATTATGTATTACTTCGTTCCTAAACAAGCGAACCGTCCTGTTTACTCTTACCGTTTATCTGTTATTCACTTTTGGGCGTTAACATTTGGTTATGTATGGTTAGGTGCTCATCACCTTCAATACACTGCATTACCAGATTGGACTGGCTCATTAGGTGCTGCGATTTCATTAGCGATGATCATCCCATCTTGGGGTGGTGCGATTAATGGTATGTTCACATTAAGTGGTGCTTGGGACAAATTACGTACAGATTACATCTTACGATTCCTTATTGTGTCATTAGCATTCTATGCAATGTCTACATTTGAAGGGCCTGTAATGGCTGCTAAAACAGTGAATGCTTTATCTCATTACACTGACTGGACAATCGGTCACGTACATGCCGGTGCATTAGGTTGGGTAGCAATGGTCTCTATCGGTGCTATTTACCATATGGTTGAACGCCTATGGGGAACAACTATCTGGTCTGTTAAGTTAGTTAACTTACATTTCTGGATGGCAACAATTGGTACAGCTGTGTACATCACTGCGATGTGGGTATCAGGCATCATGCAAGGTCTAATGTGGCGTGCATACGATGACTACGGTAACTTAGCTTACACATTTGTTGAGTCAGTTGCTCAGATGCATCCGTACTACGCAATGCGTGCCGCGGGTGGTTTAATCTTCTGGTTAGGTGCTTGTATTATGTTATTCAACATTACTGTAACTATTCGTAAAGCTATTGCTGATTCATCTGCGAAGTCTGCAGCTACAGCTAACGCTGTTATTTAAAGGAGACTGGAATGTCTGAAGATAACTCAAATAAACCAGTATCCTTTCAAGAGAAACTGGAAAAAAATGTATGGGCACTTGTCTTAGCAACCGCTATGGTTGTGTCGGTTGGTGGGATAGTGGAAATCGTCCCTTTATTCTATTTAGATACAACGTTTGAAGATGTTAATCATCCTGAATATGAAGAGCTAAAAGGAGTTCGTCCTTACACGGCTTTAGAGTTAGCAGGACGCGATGTATATCAACGTGAAGGGTGTTATTTATGTCATTCACAAATGATTCGTCCTTTCCGTGATGAGAAAGATCGTTACGGTCATTACTCATTAGCAGTGGAATCTAAGTATGATCACCCATTCCAATGGGGCTCTAAACGTACGGGTCCAGATATCGCTCGTTTAGGTGGTAAATACTCTGATGAGTGGCATAGACAGCATTTGCGTGCACCACGAAGTGTTGTGCCTGAATCAGTAATGCCAAACTACCCGTGGTTAGATAACGCTACTATTGATGGTGTTGGCATTGAGAAACGTGTAAAAGCGATGAGAAGACTAGGTGTTCCTTATACCGATGAAGACATCAATGGTGCAGCTGCTTCTGTTGAAGGTAAAACAGAAATGGATGCAATGGTTGCTTATCTTCAAGTATTAGGCACTATGATTAAATTTGAACCAGGTAGAGATTATCGTGACTAAACTGCAAGAGTATTTTCATACTGATTGGAGCGCAATGACCGGTACAGACTGGTTTGGGCTTTTGCTGACTGTGGTTGTTTTTTTAGTGATTCTTATTGCCTATGTATGGGTATTGAATCCTAAGAATAAAGAAAGCATAGAGTCACATCGCACCATGCTTTTAGACGAAAACGATACAAAATCGGAGAAATAAGATGGCAGAGAACAAAAATAATCCTTCTCAAGTGGGAGACACTGGCCATGTATGGGATGGGATTAGAGAATTAGATAATCCATGTCCACGTTGGTGGCTAAATTCACTATGGTTGAGTGGCTTAATTGTTATTGTTTACTTTATCCTTTACCCATCATTGCCTTTAATTAATGATAGTACAAAAGGTTTGTTGGGTTGGACGCAAATTAAAGAGTTCAAAGAAGATCTTGCGAAGGTAGAGGCAATTCGAGCACCATTTGAAACGCAATTAGCGGCAATGAGCGCAGAAGAAATTCTAGCAGATCAAGAAATGCTGAACTATGCCGTTGGGTCAAGTAAAGTACTTTATGGTGACAACTGTGCAGCATGTCATGGTACTGGTGGTGCTCCAGCAGAGGCTGCTGGTTATCCTAACCTTACAGATGATGACTGGTTGTTTGGTGGTTCAGTTAATGAAATCCAAATGAGTATTGCCAATGGTCGTGCGGGTACGATGATGGCTCATGCAAACTTATTAAATGAAACAGAAGTTGATCAACTGGTTCAGTTTGTTGTAGATAGTTCAAACGGTACTGCAAACGAAGCTGGTCTGGCATTGTTTAATGCTAAGGGTTGTTTTGCATGTCATGGCGCTGATGCTAAGGGTATCAAAGCAATGGGCTCAGCAAACTTAACTGATAAAATCTGGCGTTTCTCAGGTGATGAAGAACAAATTCGTCACACTATCCTTCATGGTGTAAATGATGCTTCTGATCCAGAAACACGCATTGCTGTCATGCCTCAGTGGAGTGAGAAGGTTGCGATTATGTTACAGGTACGAGCAGATGCAATTGCTGATGAAGAAGATCTAAATGATATTGACTGGTCTGATGAGCTTGAAGGTGATGAAGCTGAGCGTTTAACTGAAACAGAAATTAAGAAATTAGCTGTTTATGTATACCAGTTCGGTGGTGGTCAATAATATAGATTTGTAGAGATTATTATTTCTACTAAATTTGGAGAGTTATTATGAATATAGATTGGGTTTCGATATCGGTTATTGCCAGTGTTGTTGCAATGATTGCCGGACTTGCTTACTTTGTACACTATGCATTGAAGCATATCAATGAAGATAAATCTGATGATTAACAGTTAAATTAATCAA
The DNA here is from genome assembly GCA_013139345.1 of Methylophaga sp. Classification (GTDB taxonomy): domain Bacteria; phylum Pseudomonadota; class Gammaproteobacteria; order Nitrosococcales; family Methylophagaceae. The sequence continues at coordinate 3,409 of WTAY01000092.1, forward strand.
TTTAAAGCCGGCTTTATGCCGGCTTTTTTATTGGATAATTGCATTTTAAAACAAATATAAGCAATCTCTTATATTGATGCGAATATGGTATAATTCTCAAACTGAATAGCTAGGGTAACCCTGTGACTGAAGAATTAAAGAAACAGACCGAAAATGTAGATGACCTCTATGAAGAAGTATCTGAGTGGCATATCAATGTTGGTGGCATCAAGATTGTTGCAAAACGATTAGCTGGGCGATTCCGTACTCTAAAGTGGATGGGTATGTCAATTTGGTCTGTGCTATTCCTAGGTCCTTACTTTCGTTGGAATGATTCACAAGCAATATTGTTTGATCTTCCTAATCGACAGTTCAATATTTTCGAGATAACCATATATCCTCAGGATATTTGGATGCTATCGTTAACACTACTTTTTTTTGCTATTTTACTTGCCGCTGTTACTAGTATTGCTGGACGAGTTTTTTGTGGTTATTTTTGCTTTCAAACAGTCTGGACAGATATTTTCACGTGGCTAGAAGGTAAGCTTGAAGGTAATACGCCACAAAAGGCTATGAAATTTAATAATGCGCCTTGGTCTGCGAATAAATTTGGTCGAAAAGGGTTTAAACATACATTGTGGCTGTTGATCGGTTTATTGACAGGGATTTCATTTGTAGCTTGGTTTACCGATGCTTTTGGCTTGTGGACTAATTTATTTAGTCTGCAAATCTCGGTAACTGCAGCGATTATCATTGCTGCATTTACATTTGGTACATATACTTTTGCAGGCTTTATGCGTGAGCAGGTCTGTTTTTGGCTATGTCCATATGCTCGCTTACAAGGTGTTATGTACGATCAAGACACTCTTTTACCATCCTATGATGCAGAACGCGGTGAACCTCGTGGTCGAATAAAAAAAGGTCAAGATAACTCTGCTAAAGGAAGCTGTGTAGACTGTAATGTGTGTGTGGCAGTATGTCCAACAGGTATCGATATCCGCAAGGGGCAGCAAGAAGGCTGTATTACTTGCGGTATGTGTATTGATGCCTGCGACAGTATTATGGACAAAGTGAAACAGCCTCGAGGCTTGATCCGCTATGCATCATATAAAGAATTACACCATAATGCAGCATCAATTCCTTTATATAAACGCTTTAGGGTTATTATCTATGCTGCAATTCTATTGAGTGCACTGTCAGGGATTGTTTATGGTTTTATGCATTTATCACCAACAGAATTTAAGGTCGTGCATGAGAGGCAACCGCTGTTTGTTCGTTTAAGTGATGGTTCAATTCAGAATAAATATACAATTAAGCTATTGAATAAAACGAAACAAACCCTAGATATTAGTTTTGGTATTAAGGGCTTAGATGGGGCTACGTTACATGGTTTGAAATTAATGACTGTCGAGCCGGGTAAAGTAGTTCCAGTGACGGCGTTAGTACGAGTACCAGAAGATAAATTAAAAGAAGGTGTGACCCCAATTATATTTACAGGTGAAGTATTATCAGATTCCAATATTACTTTACATTATAAAAGTATGTTTATGGCTCCAAAGTAACGAGATTAAATTAGATAAAATATGAATATATCACAAAGTAATAAAGAAGCATTAAAAAACCCATGGGTATTAGGGATAATACTGTTTGTCCTCACATTTGTGACGATGAATGCAGTATTTATTTATTTAGCATTCAAATCACCACCTAGTTTAGTTGATAAGAACTTCTATGAAAATGGTGAAAACTATGAAGAAGTACGAAAACAAATTGAACAACAAAAATCGTTGGGCTGGACTGGTTTAATTATTATTCCTACTAAAACGAGAGTGAATCAGGTTCAGAAATATGAAGTGTTGATTCAAGGAAAAAATTCTGCTGGACTATTGCTTGATTCGGTCGTGATTAAGGCATATAGACCCTCTGATGCCGAGGCTGATTTTTCAGCAATAATGGAAAATACTCAGCCAGGGACATATGAGGCGGAACTCAGTTTTAACTTGCCTGGAACATGGGATATTGTAGTTGAAGCTGGACAAGGCGAAAAAGAATTTTTGATGACAAAACGTGTCTCTATATCACCATAATAGCGGTTTTTAGTACGGCAAAAGACCTTGATGTGCTAAGGTGTGGAATTGCTTTCTAAGGTCGAACAAGAATCTTGTCTATACATTGTTATCACTGTAGTTTACCTGTAGAAGAAAAGGGCAGTTTTGCTACTGATATTGCAGGTGAACTACATGAATTTTGTTGCTTTTCTTGCCAAACAGTCTGCCTGACTATCCATGATGCAGGTCTTGAAAGTTTCTACCAGAAAACGCCTGAAGGGGAGACATTATCTCCGCCTCCGGAACTATCTTCTGAAATTGCAGCTTACGACCTTGATGAAGTCCAATCAGACTATGTTGATACAGATGGAGAACTTCGGACTATAAACCTTCTTGTTGAAGGTATTCACTGTGCGGCCTGTGTGTGGCTTATTGAACATTCACTTGCTAGACAGTCAGGTGTTGTTTCAGCAGAAGTTAATTTAACCTCTAAACGCCTACGATTGAAGTGGAATAATGATTCGACAACGCTCTCAACAGTATTACAAGCTTTGGGTAATATCGGTTATGCCGCGGTTCCATTTGACCCTGATACTGCCGAAGGTGCTTTAGCAAGAAGACATCGTTCACTACTCTACCGCATGGCATTTGCTGGTTTTGCAATGATGAACTTGATGTGGATTTCCATTGCTTTATATAGTGGAGCCGACGAAGGTGAGTTCAAAAACTGGTTTCATTGGATTGGTTTTCTCATTGCAACTCCTACATTACTCTACGCTGGTTATCCTTTTTTACGCAATGCAATAATAGGCTTACGTAGACGATATCTAACAATGGACCTTCCTATTGCCATTGGTGCTACAGCAACCTATGCCTATTCAACTTATATAACTGTCACAGGCTCGACAAGAGGTGATGTTTATTTTGATACGGTTGTTAACTTCCTATTTGTTATTTTAGTTGGTCGCTATTTAGAAGCCATTTCTAAGCGACAGGCCTTATCTGCAACATCACGGTTATTAGAATTACAGCCTAAACTTGCAACTGTTATTACTGATGGGATAGCTAAGATCGTACCGATCAGAGCCGTAAAGATTGGTGACTCTATTTTGGTAAAACCTGGAGAGAAAATACCAGTAGATGGCGTAATAGTTGATGGTCAAAGTGCGGTTGATGAATCGATGTTAACGGGAGAGTCACTGCCTGTCGTGAAAATGTTTGATGATAGTGTTGTTGCAGGCAGTATTAATGGTGAAGGTGCATTTACCGTAAAAGCTGAGCAAGTATTGCGTAACACTGCTTTATCTAAAATAGTGTCTTTAATGGAAGACGCTCAAGCATCAAAAGCGCCTATCCAATGCACAGCAGATCGAATTGTGCCTTGGTTTGTTGTAATAACACTTTCATTATCCGCTTTTACCTTTCTATATTGGTTCCAAGTTGATTTTGAGCAGGCTTTATTGGCTGCAACATCAGTATTGATCATTACCTGCCCCTGTGCCTTTGGCTTAGCTACACCAATGTCAGTTGCTGTTGCAACTGGAGTGGGGGCAAATGCAGGCATTTTAATTAAGCAAGGAGCCGCCTTAGAGTATTTATCCAAAGTAACGCATTTTGTATTTGATAAAACGGGTACTTTAACGGAAGGTAAACTAGAGCTTGTTACGATTGAACCGTTTTCGGACATGTCTGCGGATGGTTTGCTAAGGTTGGTAGCATCTGTTGAGCAACATTCAGAGCATGGTATTGCTCAAGCGGTAATGAAAGAAGCATCAGAAAAAAACGTACCTTTATTAGAGATATCTGGCTTTGTATCTTCTCCGGGACAAGGTGTTCAAGCCTTGGTCAATAATAAACAGGTATCTGTTGGTACGAGTGCATGGTTAGAGCAATTAGAGGTCAATGGATTAGATAACAAGAGAAGCCGTATAAAGGAATTAGAACAACAAGGTATTAGTTGTATTTTTATTGCAGTTGACGGTGTAGTGGAAGGAATTATCGGCTTGGCAGATCAGTTGAGAGATGATGCAAAAGAAATGATTTCTGCTTTGAAAAAGCAAGGCGTTACTGTCACGGTGTTAAGTGGTGACAAGCAATCAGTTGTCGAGGCTGTTACCGCTCCATTAGGGGATATTATTCGTCAAGCAGAGGTTTTACCAAAAGATAAAGCTGATGTAGTGCGAAGCCTGCAGCAGCAAGGTGAAATTGTTGCAATGGTTGGTGACGGTATTAATGATTCTCCCGCTTTGATTCAAGCTGATGTGGGAATTGCATTAGCATCAGGAACTGATGTCTCAATAGAAAGTGCAGATATTGTGTTGTCACATAATGAGTTACATAAGGTCGCTGAGGCGAGAGAGTTAGCGCGTCGAACCTTGCGAACAATCAAACAAAATATTAGCTTGTCTATTAGTTATAATATAGTTATGGTTCCCTTGGCCATGATGTCTTTAGTGAGTCCACTCGTTGCTGCATTAACAATGCCTATTAGCTCTTTATTAGTTATAGGTAATGCGGCAAGAATTAAACGTTTTTTTAAGAGGTAATAAAGTGGAAGTTATCTATGGTTTATTGCCTGGCATGTTATTGTTGGGAATTATTGGTGTCGCTATTTTTTTCTGGGCTGTGAAAAGCGGTCAATATGATGATATGGATGGTGCTGCAAACCGGATCTTAATGGATGATAACCCCGTTACTAAAAAGAATAACTCACCTAAAACGGAAGAAAATGATAACGCTAAATCTTAAACAATGGGTTGTCTCAATAGCCTTGTTATTGAACGTATCGTTAAGCCTTGCTGTTGAGCCGATAAGATTAGGCATGACAGCCGTATTGACGGGGCCTGCTGCTACATTAGGCAACGACATGCGAACAGGCATTGAAAGTTATTTCCGGTTAGTGAATGAGCAAGGAGGTGTGCAAGGGCGTGCACTTGAGTTTATTGTTCATGATGATGGTTATGAGCCTGAGCGTGCAGCGCAGAATATGCGTAAGTTGATCGATGACATGAAGGTACTTGCTATCTTGGGGAATGTGGGTACGCCAACCGCAATTGTGACGGTACCCATTGCACAAGAAAAGAAAACGTTATTATTTGGTGCTTTCTCAGGTGGGGGGGTATTAAGATCACAACCTGTTAATCGTTATATTATTAATTATCGCCCCAGCTATGCTGAAGAAACGACAGAAATGATTAATGGACTTATATTATCAGGCATTAAACCTAAAGAAATTGCATTCTTTACGCAGCGAGATGGCTATGGTGATGCGGCGTATCAAGGTGCGATCAATGCCTTAGGTGAGCATGGGTTTAAAAATGTAGATTTATTAGTTCATGGTCGCTATACACGTAATACCCTTAATGTTGAAGATGCTGTTGCCGCATTTTTAGATGCGCCAATAACACCTAAAGCTGTGATTATGGCCGGAGGTTATGCTCCATCTGCTAAATTTATTGAGTTATTAAATCAAGAGCTACCAAATATTTGGTTTCTTAATGTCTCATTTGTGGGTAGTCATTCTTTGCAGGATGCCCTCTCTAATGATATTGAGAATGTTGTTGTGATGCAGGTCGTACCTAATATAAAGTCATCACTGCCGGTTGTAAGTGAATACCTTGTAGCACTGAGAGCATTTGATTCATCTCTAGAGGCAAATGCAGTCTCTTTAGAGGGGTTTATTATTGCTAAGATTTTCCACCAAGGCTTACTTCAAATAAAAGGTGACATTACTAAAGAAAGTATTATTGATGGGGTTGAATCATTGAATGGAATCGATATTGGTTTAGGTTTAGATATTTATTTCAACAAATTAGAGCATCAAGCAATACACAAATTGTGGTTAACAAAATTAAACTCAGGTTTTTTTGAAGATTTCAGTTGGCAGATGATGCCTGATGAAAATATAAAGGAAAAAAAACATGAATAAGAATGGACTATTTCATGTTTAAGAGTTGGAGTATCAGAAACTTACTTCAGTTGTGGTCGCTTGCAACCATTTTGGCAATTATTGTTATTGCTTCTGTAGCTATTTATACAAATAATGTCTTTTCAGATACGCAGAATAATTTAACAGATAATGTCCTACCAATGGAGGATGCAAGCAGGCAAATTAATGCGATTTCTTTCTCGTTTATTACTCGGCAAAAACAAATAATTGCATCCAGTTCGCTCGAAGAAATTAATGCAATAATTCCTAGAAAATATTTAGAAAATGAGTTTTCTCAGCAATGGCATAATATGTTGGAGTCAGTTGGTGAGAATGAGCAGGGCCTAGATATTGTTACTTCTCTACAAGATAATTACCTACGCTTTTTAGATGTAGATAGTCAATTGTTGGGTTTGATGCGAGGTCAGCATGGGCTACGAAGCCAGCTTCAGTTGCAAACTGCCACTGTTGAGCAGTTAGAGCAAAAAATACAGAATCAGGTAGAAGCGATTTCCGGCAGGATCAACCTGCAAGTGAGTAGAAATAAACGAGCAATACGTTTATCGCTTATAAAAGATAACTCTGAATCTTATATGCATAATGCTATCTTTAGTGAACAAGATTCGATTCAGAAATTAAGCCAATCGGTACGATTAAATGTACTTAATATCAGTTATTTAACTCAGAACCTTTTGCAGTCTAATAATGCCGATAATTTATTAAGTATTCGAGATAATGATATTCGTCAGCATGAATCAATATTACAAGCAGACATCACTCAGCTAAAAGGTAAATTGCAGTTTGATAGTGAATTATTCACAATGACTGAAGTCTTAGAACACGATATTTTAGAGTTAATGCGAATTGTTGTCGAAGGCCAGTCGGCTATTTATAATTTAAGACTCAAACAGTTGCAAAACAACCAGTTGTTGATGTTGGGTCAGCAACATTCAATTTCTATTTTAAAAATAATTACTGCAAAATTAAATCAGATCTCTAGTCTAGTGAGTGGCCAAAGTTTACAGACAGTGAACCAATCCGTTGTTGTTGCTGAAAGAGCGCGGTGGGTTATTATCATATTAAGCATTCTCATCACTTTGGGAATGGTTCGGTTTATTATCTCAATCTCACAACGCATCAATATTCCTTTGTCGGAACTGCGTAGTGCCATGCATGCATTATCTTCAGAAGAATTTGATACTCGACTTAAAATAAGAACAGGTAAAAGTGAGTTTGGTGTATTGGCAACAGACTTTAATTTATTTGCTGATAATACCCAGAATTTGATGGATGACTTAGCGGATGCAAAAGATTCACTTCAGGTGAGAGAGCAGCATATAAGTGCCATTCTAAATGGTGTACCTGAGGCGATTTTAACATTGAATTCATCAGGAATTATTCAATCAATAAATCCTGCAGCAGAACGTGTATTACAAGCTAATAAAAAAACAATTGTAGGCTTAAATTTAGCACGTTTTTTTGAAGAACAACAAGGCGTTTCATCACTTGAAGATATTGAGCGCCTTTTAGATGATGGCAAGGAGTTTGATGGACTGGATTATAATAATCGTCCGTTCTCAATGTGGTTGTCATTAAACGTTATTTCGGATGCAAATGATGGCTTGTGGGTATGTGTTATTTCGGACATTACGGCATGGAAGCGTGCTGAAGAGGATTTGAAAACAACTAGCTCTGAGTTAGATACGATCTTAGAAAATGCGATGGTAGGCATAGCATTTATTAAAGAGCGAACTTTGCAACGGGTTAACCATAAATTTGAGCAATTATTTGGTTATGATCGTGAAGATATTGAAGGTGAATCATCCCAATGTCTCTATTTAACAGAAGATGCATTTACACAAATTGGCGATCAGGCTTATACAATCTTAAAGACAGGTGAAAGCTTTGAGGGAGAAGTTCAACTTGTAAGACAAAATGGTGATGCATTTTGGTGCTCTTTATCAAGTAAGGCTATTTCTGCTGAACGCCCACAAGATGGGTCAATATGGTTGTTTGAAGATGTTACTCTGCAACGAGAAAAAGACGAAAAACTATTGAATTTGGCGAGTTTAGATTCATTAACGAGCCTACCAAACCG
>WTAY01000139.1 GCA_013139345.1 Methylophaga sp.
CTGGGAAATAATTGTCGCTTTCACCCCACTTGTTCGAGCTATGCTATGCAAGCAATTTCAATGCACGGCGCACTCATAGGCTCCTATCTCACAATAAAACGATTACTACGGTGTCACCCTTTTCATGATGGTGATATTGATGATCCTGTACCCAAAAAAGTTGGTAAGTAAAAATGGAGAATATAAGATTTGTACTCATCGTAATTTTATCGATGATTTCATTAATGCTATGGGAAGCATGGCAAGTGGACTATGGCCCAAAGCCTGAAACTACAGCCCAACAAACCGTTATTGATAGTAATGGCAACCTTGTTCCCGTCACTGGATCAAATAGCGACGGATCATCTGAGCTACCTTTCCTAGAAAGCGCTGCAAATAGTATTATTACTGTTAGTACTGACGTTTATCATCTAGAGATTGATACTAAAGGTGGTACTTTACGTAACCTTGATCTTTTAGATTATCCTTTTGAAAAAGGTGAGCCAGCTTCCGTACGTTTACTTGATGGTAGCTCAGAAAAACTATTTTTAGGTCAAAGCGGGCTTATTAGTAGTCCTGAATCTGCAACACTACCAAACCACAACGTACAGCTACACGCTGAGCAATACAGCTACGAGCTTAAAGCTGGTGAAAATACACTGACCATTCCATTAACATGGACAGATAATAACGGCCTAAGTTATAGCAAAACCTATACCTTCACACGCGGCAGTTATGCGATCCAAGTAGCACAAAAAGTAGACAACCAATCAGCAAAAGATTGGTCTGGTAGACCTTATACGCAATTGCTTCGAGTGCCTTATAGCGATGGCCAAGGTAATACGTTTATTCGTACTTTTGCCGGCGCTGTTGTTTATACAGAAGAAGAAAAATTCCAGAAAATTGAATTTGAAGACATGGCTGATGTCGATCTTAAAGTTACCTCAACAGGCGGCTGGACAGGCATGATTCAACATTACTTTGCTGCGGCGTGGATTCCACCGGTAGGCAATGAACAGCACTTCTTTACTAAAGAGTTAAGCAACTCTCGTTATGTTATTGGCTCATACCCAAACCCAACGACAGTCGCGGCAAATAGCAATGCTGTTTTTAACAGTCAGTTGTTTGTTGGGCCTAAAATCCAGCCGATGATGGAAGCTTTGGCGCCCGGCCTAGAGTTAACAGTTGATTACAGCTGGTTAACAATTGTTGGCAAACCTATTTACAGCTTATTGAATTTTATTCATGACTTCGTAAAAAATTGGGGCTTCTCAATTATGGGTGTGACCTTCTGTATTAAATTACTATTTTTTCCATTGTCAGCTGCTAGCTACAAATCAATGGCAAAAATGCGTAAATTGCAGCCTCGCTTAGCACAGTTAAAAGAAAGCTATGGTGATGATAGGCAGAAGTTTAATGAAGAAATGATGAGCTTGTACCGTAAGGAAAAAGTTAATCCTATGGGCGGCTGCTTACCGGTTATTGTACAGATTCCGGTATTCATTTCTCTCTATTGGGTACTAATTGAAACAGTTGAGTTAAGACAAGCACCGTTCCTATTCTGGGTACAAGATTTATCATCTAAAGATCCATATTTTGTCTTACCTGTATTAATGGGTATTAGTATGTTCATACAGCAAAGACTAAACCCTGCACCGGTTGACCCATTGCAGGCAAAAATCATGCGTATGTTCCCGATCGTGTTTACTGTATTCTTCTTGTTTTTCCCATCAGGTTTAGTTTTATACTGGGTAACAAACAATACTTTATCGATTATCCAGCAATGGTATATCACTAGAAAAATTGTTGGCACTGATTAGCGCTAAACGTTAAGTTAAATCTACACCCTAAGCCGAATCATGCACTAGCTGATTCGGCTTTTTTATTGAGGCCATTATGAATATCACCAACCAAGATACTATTGCAGCAATCGCGACCCCTCCCGGCAATGGCGGTGTTGGAATTATTAGAGTCTCAGGCAATAACGCCCAGCCTATTGCTCAGCAATTAACCAATAAAACACTCCAAGCGCGCTATGCTCACTATGCTTCATTTTATGAAGCTGATGGCACTATTATTGATTCAGGCATCGCCTTATTCTTCCCTAACCCCGCTTCCTTTACTGGAGAAGATACAGTAGAAATTCAAGGACATGGCGGCTCGGTTATTCTGGATATGCTGCTTAGACGTATTTTGTCTTTAGGCGCACGCATTGCTAACCCTGGTGAGTTTTCAGAGCGCGCCTTTTTAAATGGTACATTGGATTTAGCACAAGCTGAAGCTATTGCCGATTTAATTGCCAGCAGTACAGAACAGTCCGCACGTTCCGCACAAAAATCCATGCAAGGCGTATTTTCTGAGCAAATTAACTTCTTTGTAGAAGAATTAATTGAACTGCGTATCTATGTTGAAGCTGCACTTGATTTTGTTGATGAAGAAATTGATTTTTTAAGTGATGGCGTGGTCGAAAATCGTATTATTCGCTTATTACAGTCCATTCAAGCAATCTTAGTCACCGCTCAACAAGGTCGCCTACTACGCGATGGCATGACCGTGGTGCTCGCAGGCAAGCCTAACGCAGGCAAGTCCAGCCTTCTAAATGCATTAGCAGGTCATGATGCTGCGATTGTTACCGATATTGCCGGCACAACCCGTGATGTACTTAAAGAACGCATACAAATAGACGGCATGCCCCTACATATTATTGATACCGCCGGCTTACGCGAAAGTGATAATGCCGTCGAACAAGAAGGTGTACGTCGAGCACATGCTGAAATATTGAAGGCCGATAAAATTTTATTATTAATTGATGCTAATGACCCTGATCCAGATACTATCTTAAAAACTTTACCTAGTAATATCAGCATAACTAAAGTTCATAACAAAATTGATTTACTGAAAATCCAACCTGAAATCATTGAAGATGAGCTCGGTACGCAAATTTATCTATCGGTAAAACAAGACATCGGTATGGATCTGTTAACACAACACTTAAAACAAAGTGTTGGTTTTGATGGCGCAACCGACAATGTATTCATCTCCCGCCGCCGCCATGTAGAAGCCTTAACAAAAGGCGAGCAATTCGTGCAAAATGCCCTAGAACAATTACAAAACAATCTCGCTAGCGAGCTAGTAGCTGAAGACCTAAGGCAAGCACAAAATCACCTTTCAGAAATCACTGGTGAGTTCACCTCTGACGACCTGCTTGGGAAGATTTTTAGTTCTTTTTGTATTGGAAAGTAACCAGAAAAACATCATCTAAAAACAAGATAAAATAGACGATAGGTGCTGCTTACCATGCCCAAAGTTATGTTTGAAATTATAGCCTTTCGTTTTTAACGTATTATTATTTTCCATCTTGTGCGACCCGCTTCAATAACCTGTTTGATGTTTTTTCTATTCAACGGGTAATCTGTTGCAAAGCCATTACGATAAATAACGCGATTATTGTCATCCGTGATTGTTAATTCACACCAATTTACAAATAAGGCATCATCCGTATCGCGCAAAAGAACCTGACTGGCAAAGCGGTAGTGTTTTTTACTTTTTTCTTCCCCGTCCATTCATTGACAGTAATATTTTCCACTTTGCCTACTCGCTCAAAATCATCAACCCATTCGTATAGCGCCTTATGAGAGCCAGGTTTACAAACCAAAATAAAATGCTTTTTCATGTGAATGATTTGCTCACAAAAAGGCTGATTGCAATATAAATCATCTCCTAAAAAGGTCGTATTTTCAGGTAACCCATTTGCTTCTTTTGCTAACCAGCGTTTTGAGGCTGCCAGCTCATAATCTTACTTTTCAGAGCCATCTTGAGGCGTGATAAATTCAAATACCAAAGGAATGACCGCGCTTTGCTTAGGAGAGACAATAACGGGAGTCACCGCGACGTGCGAGTAATGTATTTTTTAAGGCTTTAGTTGAGCAGCAATCACAATGAATAGTCTGCGAACTAAAGTATTCTACGCCATCAATAGCCACTAAAATCGTATTATCCAGCACACGAAACTCATTAATTTTTCCGCTTTGCTGCAATCCGCTTAATATTCCCCTGTAAACAGGTGAAATCGTTTCTGCGGGAACAGGGGCGAGAAAGTTTCTGATTTGATTAACACTTAGAATTAAATGAACGCAAAATAAGCTGTCAGCATTATTTTTCCGTATTCTTTTTCCACCGTTTTTGGATAATCCAAAAAGGAAGGTGATTGCATAAAGAAAACAGAAAACGCACTGAGCGCGGCACCTGCGCCTAATAAAGCACGTACTTTATTAGGCGTTTACCACACAAGTCTGAGATAAGGCTGTAAAATGTCATCGTTTTAGTAGCGATGAAGTCATCTTATGGTTTACTGGGCGAAAATCAGGTGGTGACCCTGGTGCCAAAAATATCTGGATCGGACTCCAAAGGATTCAAGATAGTGTGTATGGCATTCAAATGGCTCGCAAGCTAAAAAGCATAATTTAGATGTTGTGTGTAAGGAGATGGACTTAGGGGTATCCCGTGATAATAGGAAGCCTGAAATTAATAATTAGAAATTGACGAGAAATAAGAAATGAAATTGATAATACAAATTCCCTGTTATAACGAAGCCGGAACCTTGGCCATTGCATTGAATGCATTACCTCGAGAAGTCGCAGGTTTTGATACTGTAGAATGGCTGATCATCAATGATGGCAGTACCGATGAAACCGTGGCTGTAGCTAGAGAATGTGGAGTCGACCACATTGTTAACTTCAAACGCAATCAAGGTTTAGCCAAAGGGTTTATGGCAGGCATTAAAGAATGTTTAAAACAAGGAGCTGATGTTATCGTTAATACCGATGCTGATAATCAATATGAAGCAGAAGATATTCCTAAATTAGTCAATCCTATACTTGAGCATAAAGCCGAGTATGTAGTCGGTGCAAGACCTATTAGCCAAACTTCCCATTTCTCACCTATAAAAAAAATACTCCAAAAATTAGGTTCATGGGTTGTTAGAAAAGCGAGTGATACTGATATTCCTGATGCGCCCAGTGGCTTTCGTGCAATGAGTAGAGAGTGTGCTAAACAGTTAAATGTTTATAATAACTACACCTATACATTAGAAACCATTATTCAGGCAGGTCAAAAAAATATACCAATTACATCGGTACCTATTCGTACTAATGAAGACTTGCGACCCTCACGTCTTCTCTCTAGCATCCCCAACTATATTAAAAAATCAGTTATCACTATTGTCCGAATATTTGTTGTCTACAAACCTTTTCGATTTTTTATGATGATTGCATCGACCTTATTAGTGCTCGGTCTGATTTTAGGTATGCGGTTTCTTTATTTTTACTTTTCTGGTGATGGAAGTGGACATTTGCAGTCAGTTGTATTATCAGGGGTTTTAATTGGCTTAGGCTTCCAAACTATTCTGTTTGCATTTTTAGCAGACTTGATGGCTTCTAACCGTAAATTACTCGAAGAAATTCAATTTAATACTTGTTATGATGAATCGAATACTAGGGCTCGCTAATGCTTGGCAAGGTGATTGATCGAATATTTAAAAAAACATGGACTGATGCTGAAGTGCAGCGTTATGTCGGCAATTATCAAAATTCGTATTTAACTTATGCGCTAGATGAAAGCATTCGCATAAAGTCTGCTTCCGGGGGGACGACTACTGCAATATTGATTCATGGCTTAGAATCGGGCTTGTTTGATGGCGCCGTAGTCTGTAATACGCGAGTTAAAGAGGGTAAAGTACGAGCTTATTTCACTATTGCAACAACGAAAGAAATGGTTTTAGCTGCAAGAGGAAGTAAGTATGTCGAGACAAAATTTCTTCATGAGGTTTTGCCATTAATTCGAGCTTTTAGCGGGCGAGTGTCTGTTGTCGGCCTACCTTGTGATCTATCAGCATTAAAGCGACGCTGTGAGAAGGAGCCACAGCTATCAAGTAAAATAGTACTTAGCATAGCATTGGTTTGTGGCCACAACTCTCGAACAACATTGATAGATGAAATTACTTCACGCCTTGAGCGAGAAGCTAAAAAGAAACTTGTCGATTATCGATTTCGAGTTGGTCATTGGCGTGGTCAACTCGAAGCTGAATTCGAAGATGGTTCCGTACTCAGCAAGCCGACAAAGTTTTTCAACGACTACCAGAATCTATTTTTCTTTAGTGAGCGAAAATGTATGGTTTGCCATGACCATTATGGTTATAACGCGGATATTAGTGTGGGTGATGTCTGGTTGTTTGGCCTTAAAAATAATCCTATTAAACACACAGGGGTTATTGTACGCAGTCACCGTGGACAGAAAGCGTGGGAGAGCGCTGTTACGGCTAATGCCGTACATTCTTCTGAAATGGATATTAGAAGCATAATGGATGGTCAGTCGCGAATTGGTCCATCTCATTACAATGATACTGCCCGGCACAAAGCGGGGAAAATGCTAGGCTTCAAAATAAAAGATACCGTAGCACAGCCAGTACCATGGCACTCATATTTAAATGCATTGATCACACTTGCTAATCTTCGTTTAAGTGAAAAGCCATGGGGCCAGTCATTGATTTTTTCCACGCCCAGGCCGCTCTTAAAATTCTATTTATATATTAAAAAAGCTTTGGAGTCATTTAAATGAAAGAAGTTTCAATTATTGCTGGAACATTCTATGGTAACCGAGGAGCTGAAGCGATGCTCAGCACTACCATCGGTAAATTGAGGGAGTGTTATGATCAAGAATTATCAGTAAACATATACACCTATTACCCTAAACATGATGGGCTATTAATCAGTGACAAACAAATATCACTGCATTCTGCATCCCCTAAATACCTTGTCTTAGTATTGCTTCCCGGTGCTTTATTATTCAAACTGTTCGGTTTTTTGCACTTGGCCGCTTTACAGAGAGCACTCCCTGAATCTGTACTCGCCCTTGCTCGATCAGAAGCTCTAATCTGCTTGGCTGGCGTATCCTTTGTAGAAGGGCGTACAAAATTCATACTTTTTAATATAGCAACCATACTACCCGCCATGTTATTAAACGTCCCTGTGATAAAATTTTCTCAGGCGATGGGGTCGTTTAAATCGTTAACAAATCGAGTCGCAGCACGATATTTTCTTGGTCGCTGTCAGCAGGTTTTTACGCGGGGTGAAAAGACTCATTCTTACCTAAAAGAGTTATTTGGTGACCAGTCTATATACCAGCGTGCAAATGATGTCGCTTTACTCTACCGACCTGAATTTTGCTTAAGCCAAGAACTAGTTAACATAGAACAAAAACTAACTAAGCTAGATGCACTTCATAAGGAAGGGAAAACTATCGTAGGAATTTGTCCAAGCGTGGTGATTGCCGTTGCTGCAAAAAAGTCTGGATGGGATTATCCAGCTCGTATGCGAGAATTGCTACGTGGGCTAATTGATCAAGGATATATTGTAGCACTCTACCCCAATGCGACCCGCGGTGAGGACATGGATAAGACCCATAACAATGACCTCCCATTAATAAATGAAATATTACAAGGTCTACCCCCTACCATTCAGGAGCATGTCATCTGCTTTACCGGATCACTCAATGTTGCACAGATATTTAAAATTATTCAGTCTTGTGATGTTCATGCCGTTTCACGTTTTCATGCAATGATTGCTTCATTAGCGTTAGCAATACCCGTTATGGTCATTGGCTGGAGCCATAAATATCTGGAAGTCATGGAGCAGTTTGGGCAACAGGATATGGTGCTCGATTATCAGCAAGGAACTATCGACCCCATTATTGATTGTATAGAGCGGCTTATATTAGAGCGTGCAGATCGGTCTATGCAGATTTCCCTAGCGCTACCAGCAAACCAAGAGCTTGCAATCCGACAGATTGACTATATTGTTCAGTTTTTAAAGGATAGCTCATGAACGGGAAGCTCCTGAAAAATATTTCAAAATGGCTATGGATGGCAGCATTACTAGGGTTTATAGTATTTTATACCACGAACCATAAAGAATTGATCTATCAGACATTTTCGCTGCTATCTTTTCAACCGTTACTGCTTGCTTCAGCTTTAGTACTGGCTGGAAAACTTTGTTTAGTTACCAATATGTCGCTGGCTACTAAGCATTTTGAAATCTTTCTTGGTTGGCGTGATTGCTACTGCATTTATAATTTGACCCAGTTGGCTAAATATATTCCTGGTTCTATATGGCAATTTGTCGGCCGATTTTCTATCTTGCACGAACGAGGTATAGCAAAACGTACGATTCGCGACTCAATGATTGCAGAACATTTATGGGTAATTGCATCTGCCTCTTTATTGGCAATTTTGTTGAGTTTTAATAGTATGCGAGAGTTTTTCGTGGCTAAATTAGCTGAGTATAGCTCAGATACTCTATTTATCTGGTGGCTAGTTATTTTATTCGTACTTATCAGCGCGATAATATTATTTATCTTGCTTGGTCGCCGATTATTTTTCTGGTTCTTACGAATACTACCTCCTTTTTCTGCCATACCTGTCCTTGTTCTTACCTGGATATTCCTTGGCGCTTCGCTTTGGGTAACACTTGAGCCTTATGTTGTTTCTATGCCATCAGTTTTTTATATCATAGGAATTTATTGTTTTGCTTATGTTATGGGGTTTATCGTGCCATTTGCTCCGGCAGGAATCGGTATACGAGAAGCCATTTTAACATTTGCATTAACATTCTATATGGATGCTGATGTAGCTATTTTATTAACTGCAATAAATAGAATGATTTATTTTGCAGTTGAAATAATTTTAGCTATATCCTGCTTGCACATAAAGAGGCAGTAAAAGTATCAGTATAGTTCCCCGCTATCTAGGGTGATGAGAATTGTTTAATTTTCGCCACATAAAATAGAACCACTTTTATTTTGCTTCTTTGCTCCCAAGCTTCGCTTCACTGGTAACCCCTCATTATCAGCCTGCACCCCATCATTGCTGAGTTTTTACTCGTGCATTAAGAGGCCACCCTACCAGGCTCATACCTTCCCCATATCCAAATTACAAATACAAATAAGAGAAAACCAAGAAAAGTAATGCCTACCCCCATATTAAACCAGTCAGGTTGATACCTATATTCAATTTTAGCTGGCCCCGATACATAAACTGAAGGCAGTACCCCCAAATATTTTTCAATTTCAACTTCTTTATTATCAATAGTCGCTGTCCAACCAGGATAATACCTCATAGGTAATACAATATACCCTGGCGCCCCCCCTTGAAAATCAATATTAATACTCACAGATGTCTCAAACTTAGTCACTAATTTGGAATCACTCCATGGTGCATCAGCACTAAAATCACTAATGTAATACGCTCCAATGGGTACATCTTTATTTTTTAATACCCGAATTTTTGGCTCTAAATCATGGACTTCCCATGAAGAATTACCATTATCTTCATACGTTGTATAAACCAATGAGCCTTGCATAGCATGTCCATTAATTATTATTAAGTCACCTAAATTATCAGGTTTTTTCACGTACCAAGCAGTTATCGGCCAACTAACATTATCTTCCTTTAACTTAATAACAATTTCATATTGTCCCGGCTTTAAAAAGACGCGTTCAGAAAATTTAAATATGGCCTCCTTATTATCTCTAACTTTAGATGCCTCTATAACACTCTCCGCAAGAATATTACCACCTCTAATTATTTGCAATCTAACATCAGCAGGTGCCGACTCCCTCTTATAAGTTGCCAATAAAATGCCCAGCTTTGAAAAAGAGATAGTTTTTTCTATATTCAGTATTTGTGAAAGCGTATTATCAGGTAAAGGAGGCGCAGCTATCATGCCTGCCCTCAACTTTTGCTCTCTAATCACAGGTGATACAAGACTACTTTTTTTTGCTGCAATATAAGCAATTCCAAGTTTATCCAATAGGATAGACTCCAGATCAATAGCACTGCCAGAAAACACGGCCGCAGTAGGTGTCACAAATGGTTTTTTAACTACTTGTTCCAGCAACTTCTTTTCCTGGTCAGTTTTAAAAGCATGTGCAAACCATTCTGCTATACCATACGAAGCTAATGTACCACCTACCCAATATGCATTATCCGCAATGACACTCTGCAAGCCATTCACATTATCAGCAATATATTTTAATGAAGGAGGTACGGGTAAAAACTGATCTTTACTAACTACCGCATTAAACTTTCTAAAGAGCTTAATTTGACCTAAGATTTGCACTGTAACGAATATACACAGAATTCCATATGCAATCATTCGAAAGTTATTAGGCTTAAGCCTTGAAGCTCGAGTAACAAAATACCCAAATGACACGGATGAAAGCACAACCATAGATATACCGACAACAACAACAACTCGACTCCAAGGACTTAAACCTACTGCCGGTATCATTCGAATTAATTCATGTGAAAAAAGACCAAATGAAATACCGACTGATAACATAAGAAGTAATAGCGCATATAAAGCAATAAACCGCTCTTTCCCGCACGCTAACTTTCGACCTACGAGTAAAACTATTGTTAATATAGCCAAAACTACTACTCCCCCCCCACTATAAAACGTCCCTTCAACGCGGGGTAACCCATATAAATAGGGATCAAAAAATAGCTGCCAATCCTTCAGCCAATTTAACCGCGTTCCACCTGTTCGGTAGTCCAGGTTCATTTGAGATAACATTTCTTTCAAACCCAATAGAGGGATCGATACAAGCATGAAAGCAATTGCTATACAGACAAAGACTAAAAGCAACGAAATTAAAGATTTTCTCAAGGAGTACTTTAGTAAGGTGAGCAATAGGAGTAGCGATAAAATCCCAGCACTATAGAGCCCATATGCCGCAACTGCAGGGAACCCTCCCAAAACCAGCATAACTGTTGTTAGCACAATCGCTGACAACCAGCGGGCTTTAAGATAAAAAAGCCAAGCTGTCACACTCCATAAGAGCCATGGAATCCATATTGACGTACTCACTTGCGCCCAATAAAACCAAGCACTATGAAAGCCTATAAGCATAAATGAGGCCCCACCAAACAGGGCCGCACTTCGATTTAAATAGAGTTGCAAAAAAAGAAA
>WTAY01000096.1 GCA_013139345.1 Methylophaga sp.
TGCCTTTCCACAGACTACATTTTATTTAGATGCGGGTATTGCAGATAAGGACAGTTGGCAGGAATTAGCGATTTATCCGAATATTTACCCTGTTATTGGCAGTGAAACGTTGCTTGATATTTTGTGGTTATCTGATTTAGCTGTGCAGGCCAAGAGCATATTGTCATTAGACTTTAAACACGGCAAGTTTTTAGGTAATTCTCAACTATTAATCTCGCCTGATTTATGGACAAAACAGCTTATTGCAATGAACTTGGATTGTATTGGTTCGCAGCGAGGACCAGATATGCAATTATTGGCTGACTTAAAGAGCAGGTCGACGAGCGGTATTATTGCAGCTGGTGGGGTGAGAAATGAGCAAGATTTAATTTCCCTGCAGCAGAGAGGAGTTGAACAGGTGCTTATTGCCAGTGCTTTACACGATGGCAGAATAAATAAGCAGATCTTGGATACTATTTAACTGTCAATAACGGTGCTTATCTCGAATTGAGGTTATTTAAGAAGATAGCTGAAATAGAAACGCCGTTCCCCCTTGCGAGAGAACGGCGTTCTAATTTAGCTTTTTAGTAACTAGTTACTAAAGCTTAGCTTGCAGCGAAAGGATGCTCACTAGTTTTGTATTGTGCTACAACGTCAGCTGCTTTTGGCTCACGAGCAACTGCACGTTTGATTGATTCTTTTGTTGCACGGTAGTTCCAATCTTGGATTTTTTGATCATCATCAGCAGTTGGAGAGATGAATACACCAACACAGATGAAGCAATCATCAGCTTCAGCCATTGGGATAGTTCCATCTTCAACACACTCAGCAACAGCCATAGCAACGCCACGTTGTGCTGGGCCAAACATTTGAATGGCTTGTTTCATGTTTTTGATAGTTACTTTGTTAAACATAACTGTCGCTGGTTTAACCATTAAGTTAGGTGCAACAACGGCTAATAAACCGTTAACGCCTGCTTTTTGGTCTGTCATAGTGCGGCAGAAAGCATCTTCTGCTGCTGAGCCACGAGGGCCCATAAGTAAGTCAATGTGAGATACGTTGTCTAGGTCACCATCTTCAATTACTAAAGATTCACCTACAAGTACGCGGTCGATAACTGTCATGTTATTTATTCCTGTTCCAAAAATTTTATTAAAAAGGCCCATTTTTTATCTCGCCTTATTTCTAAGGAGAGCGTATACGTAATTCAAGGAACGTATATCCTGCTCAATATGTGTTGTTATAACTAACAGCGTCATATTAAAATTCTGTTCGAGGAGAATGCCTGCTGAAAAGCGCGCAAGAGTAAAGTCGTTGCGGTCAAATCAGCGGTTGTACCGGGGTTAATGGCATCCCTCTTTAATTCTTTATCCCAGAGGTTAAGTTCAGCTGAATAATATTTTAACTCATTGCTTTTACTAATCTTATTAATAAAAGAAAGTGATTTGTTAGATACTATTTGAGCTGTTTCTTTTCCCTGTTTTCTACCAATTAAGGTGTCTGGAATGTTTGATAACAGACAAAGATACGCGAAAGTAGTTGCCCATTCAACCGTTTCCCCACAAATAATTGCATCTGTCAACTTTGGCAAGCCAAGTTGGAAAATATCATTATAATTATTAAGGAATTGAGCAGCAATTGAATCACGGTTTTTAGCTTCATTCATTGCTTGTAAAAGTGTAATGGTTGGCGTGTCATTAATGTCTTGATTATCTACTTTTCCCAATCCGCCAGCATGTGCCAAACGAATTGCTTGATAACAGTCCTCGGCATCTTGAATAGAGAGTTCTTTTAATACAAGCCCCAATTCATTTTGTAGTTGATCAAAGTGAGAGCAGCGTTCAATAGCAAGGCATAGTGGTGCAAATAATAAGACAATACCTAGGTTAGTATTACAGTCTACAACTGCTTGTGTGGCTTGAATGGCATTTAATATGCGTTGGCCGACAGATGAATTTTCAACAGTAAGTGCTGGGGCAATGGCATGAGCACTTTTGATAAAGTCATCTACCTGCATATTATGTCCACCGCGAATACGGTTTACATTACCTGGTTTGGGTGCTGATACTTCCTGTTCACAGGCCCAAATAATACAGTCTTGAATTAGTTTAGTGCTGAGCATTATCGTGAGTATTTAATCGTGTTGGTGTTATACGGCAAGCTAAGGCCTGTGCTAAGTGCGTAGCGGCATTGATCCCCGTTGCTTGGAACAGACCTTTCCATGCCGGAACACTGTTTATTTCTAATACGGTGTAACTACCGTCTTGCTTGCGGATGAGATCGACACCAGCATAGTCAGCCTGCACAGCTTGTGTTGCTTTAATTGCCAGTTGTTCCATTTCTTCAGTCACTGTTGTTGGAAAACACTCTGCACCTTGGGCAAAATTAGTGATCCAGTGTTGGGATCGACGAGACATTGCTGCACAGACTTTATTATCAATCACCATTAAGCGCCAGTCTTGCCAATGGCCTTGTTCAAAGGGCTCTATATATTCTTGCATATAGAAGGCATCTCCAATGACTTGAAGAGCATCAAACTCATCTAATGTTGTTATTTTCTCAATGCCCTTACCCATACAACCAAATAAGGGTTTGATGACGAGCGTTACTTCTTTATCAAACTGTGATTGAGCTATTACTCGGGCAAGATCTTTATTTTCAGTAGACCATGTTTTGGGTGTATTTAAACCTGCAAGATGCAGCCGTAAAGAAGTACGAGCTTTATCAACAGTATGCTCAATTGCCGTTGCTGGATTAAACACGGGCACGTTTAGCTCAGCTAAGGTATGTAAAACATCCATCCGCAGGGTGATTTGCTCAAGGCTGCCGGGAGCAATGCCTCTAACCATAACAGCGTCAGGAAGCGTGCTCTCAAAACCTGGAATAAAAAGCCCTGTTGGTCGATCAAGATCGATAGCACAGTCAGCAAGATCACTAAGAACAACGGTGAAGTTAAGTGCTTGCAAAGCCTTAACTAACTGTTCACTGTGCCAGCCATGCGTGTCGTTAAATATGACTATTTGTGGTGAAGACATGAGCATTTTTATAAAAAGACTGGTGTAGCATCAAGTTAAGCTGATGCTACACCATAATAATGAAACTTATAAACCGAATGATGTTGTTAATAATTCAGAGTTTAACTCACCGGCGGTAAAGCTTTTACCCGTATTAGCATTCGTCACCGTTACTTTAGCTGGGCTAAATAACATCGGGTCAACTTTGAAGAAGTCGAAATCATATGATTTGAATATTTCACCGAATGGGCGACCGTAGTCTGATGAGGTATTACTTGGAAGTTTCTCTGCCAAGTCTTGTGCTTCTTCATCTGTAGCATTAACAAACAAATGCACCATGCCGCCATAAAGGATGGCATCATTAGTTCGACCCATACCGGTCATAAAGTCACCACCTGGAGGTGAAATCGGGGTTACACCAAAACCATCAATGATTTTATCCATAGGGAAATGTAGGGTATGCGCTTTGTGCATAGCCACTTCTAATACGCGGATAGCTATTTGTATTACGCCTGCTAGGCTTGATGTGGGTGTGAGGATGAAGGTTAAGTTTTCAGGTTTGATGTTGCAGTCTTTAGCTACTTTTTCTGCGATTTCAATGGGTGGGAATGTATCAGTTTCTAATACGATAACTGTTTTATCTGCTTCATCTTTATAGCCAAACTCTTTTAACACTTCTTCTTTTCCTGCAAGTGCACGACCTGGACCTGAACCTAGAGCAAAGAATTTTTCATGTGACAAACTCCAACCGGCATATTGGCTACCAAGGCAACTTAAAACAGGGGTCTTCGCATGAACATTAACGGACCAAGGCCAGTTATCAAAACCACTATTTGTACCTAAAGTGGCAGTACCTAAACCACCCATGCAGATTTCACCAATTAAACGGCCAGCTTCTAATCCGCCCACACAGTTAATGCCGGCATCAACAATACGAGTACCGTTACTTAACGTGCTGATTTCAAGCTGAAGTGCTTGTGCATCAGCAATTAAGTTATCAACTAAAGGCTGACATGCGGCGTTAACGCTAGTCCAGTTAGCAGAAATAGTGCTGCTCATAGGTATTATCCAATATCGGTGTGTGAAAAAGTGTGATTATACGTTATGAAGTACGAACTGTAAGCAATCGTAATTTATTCAGCCTGCTTAATGTCATCCATCACCTTTTTTATCGCGTGAATACGCTGTTTTTGCATTGCTGTTGAGATAGCCGGCCCCTGTAGGCCTGCTTCAACAAATGGTTTTGCTGTGATGGAACGAGCGGCTATAAAACACTGTTTGAACGCTTCTTTTTCAGGCATAGGCAGAGTTTCATAACCTGGTCGTCCTCGGAAGTCCGCTTCACCAGCCAGTAAGAATTGTTCAAATCGCTCTGGGCGGCGAAAAGCATCAAGTGCTTCAAAGACTTTTAAGATAGTTGCTGGGCGTAGCTCAAAAAGTAAATGCACATGAGTATGATATTCCGCAACTTTTAGTGCTAATGATTGCATATCTTTAGGCACTCGCAAGCGTTGGCATAAGGCGGCGGTGAGTGTGACGCTTCTTGCTTCATGGCCAATATGTTGTGGCAGTATATCTGCTGGGGTGTTGCCTTTGCCAAGGTCGTGACAGAGTGCTGCAAAACGAACAGTCACTTCATCACTTAGTTTTGCTGCTTGATCAAGTACCATCATGACATGGATGCCCGTATCGACTTCAGGGTGCCATTTTGGAACTTGAGGAACACCAAATAGTTGATCAATTTCTGGAAAGATACTCGCTAGAGCGCCTGTATCTCGTAATGCCATAAAAAACAATGAGGGCTTTTCGGTTATCAATGCTTTTTCTAGCTCTTGCCAGACGCGTTCAGAAACTAAATGATCAAGCTCTTTTGCAGCCACCATCTGCTGAATGAGCTGTTTGGTTTCATCTGCAATCGTGAAGTCAAATCGAGCCGAAAAGCGGGCAATACGTAAAACACGGACGGGATCTTCAGTAAAAGCGGGGGATACATGACGGAGTATTTTATTGTTAAGATCTTGTTGACCATTGAAGGGATCTATTAAGGTGCCATCATCAGCTTGAGCAATGGCATTAATCGTGAGATCTCGACGTGCAAGATCTTGTTCTAATGTAATGTCAGGCGCAGCATGAACCACAAATCCACGATAACCTGGTGCAGTTTTCCGCTCAGTGCGAGCAAGGGCATATTCTTCATGCGTTTTGGGGTGAAGGAATACAGGAAAGTCTTTACCGACGGGCTGATACCCATTGGCAATCATTTCTTCTGGCGTGCTACCGACCACAACCCAATCTCGGTCTTTGATAGGAAGCCCAAGTAATTTATCGCGGATACTTCCGCCGACTAGGTAACTGTTCATGACGACAGTTTAAGGTATTTGAGCTTTGATGGTAGGCATACGATCAGATAAGGGCTTAATGGCCTGTTTACGTTGATAGTCAAAAATAGTGGCATAACTCAGAACACTTTGAGTGTAACGTCGTGTTTCAGTATAGGGAATATTTTCAATCCAGATATCTGCGGCTAAGTCGTGAGTAGGAAGCCAGCGTTTTATTCGATGTGGTCCGGCATTGTATGATGCGGTGGCTAGAACTGGATTACGTTGATTTTTATCATACATTCGACGTAAATAAGCACTACCAAGTTGAATGTTTCTATCAGGGTTTAATAGTTCTGATGTGGACTTTAGTGGCTGATTAATAAGGCGAGCAATTAACTTACCTGTTTTGGGCATGAGTTGCATTAACCCAGTTGCGCCGACATGTGAGCGAGCACTAGGGTTAAATGCACTTTCTTGACGTGCAATACCAAGTAACCATGAGGGGTTTAGACCATTCTTTTTCCCTGCTTTTCGGATGGCCGTGTCACAAACAATGGGGAAGCGTAGATCTAAGGCATCCCAGTACTTGGCTTTTCCTAGAAAGGAAATAGTTTGATTATGCCAGCCGCATTGGTGGGTTAAAGTGGCAAGTAGCTGTAATTGGCGTACAGAAGACTTTTGCTTTAAAGAGTAGGCTTGTCTTCGCGCTTCAAGGTTCATATTAAGGGCATAAAACTCTTTCAATCTAGCAACTGCGGGTTGCTGAGAGAAACTATCAA
>WTAY01000147.1 GCA_013139345.1 Methylophaga sp.
TTGCTTTAGCATCAATGGGTATTTATATTTTTAATGCTGATTTTTTATATGAACAGTTGATTAAAGATGCCGATACTCCGGGGTCAACGAATGACTTTGGTCACGATATAATTCCATCATTAATTGACAATTATAAGGTTGTTGCCTTCCCATACAAAGATGTACAAGGTAATGATCCTGGTTACTGGCGCGATGTGGGTACAATTGATGCTTTCTGGTCAGCTAATCTTGAGTTAATTGGCATTACACCTGAATTAAACCTTTATGATGATGACTGGCCAATTTGGACTCATCAAGCACAATTACCACCGGCAAAATTTGTATTTGATGATGATGACCGTCGAGGTACTGCCGTTGATTCGATGATTTCAGGTGGTTGTATCGTATCGGGATCAACAGTGAGACACTCAGTACTATTTTCTAAAGTACAAGTACATAGTTATTCTCTTATTGAAGATTGTGTTGTCTTGCCAGATGTCACTATTGGACGAAATTGTCGTCTTAAGAAGGTAGTATTAGATAAGGGCTGCCATGTGCCGGAAGGTACTGTGATTGGTGAAGATCCAGTTGCAGATGCAGAAAAATATGAAATATCGCCTGAGGGCGTTGTATTAGTTACACCAGAAATGTTAGGACAAAATTACCGATATGTCAGATAGGTTAAAAGTTGTTTTATGCTGGCACATGCACCAGCCACAGTATAGTGAACCAATGGGGGGGATGTACCAGTTACCTTGGACGTATCTACATGCAATAAAAGATTATGTTGATATGGCATGGCACTTAGAAAATGTTCCCGGTGCCAAGGCTGTTGTTAATTTTGCGCCAACGTTAATAGAGCAAATCGCTGATTATGATGAGCAGCTTAATTCTCGTTTTAAGGGAACAGGTCGATTAAAAGATCCACTATTAATGGCTCTAGATTCTCCAGTCCAACCTGCTTCGATAGAAGGACGTAAAAAACTTATTAGTGACTGTCTACGTGCTAATGATGAGAAGCTTATTGCACCTTTTCCACCTTTTGCCAAACTGGCAGGCATGGCAAGAGAGTTCTTAGAAGATATAGACCAACTTCATTACATTAATGACCAGTTTATGGTTGATATGGTGGTGTGGTATCACCTTGCATGGATGGGGGAATCAGTTAGACGTTCTGATGTGCGTGTTCAAGCATTGATGAAAAAAGGATCGTTATTTACATTTCATGACCGTCGTCAATTAATGTTGGTAATTGGTGAGCTATTAAATGACCTAATTCCTCGTTACCGTCGATTAGCAGAGACAGGGCGAGTAGAACTTTCTGTGACACCATATGCTCATCCAATTATTCCTTTAATGTTAGATATCAATAGTACATTAGAAGCAATGCCCGATGCACCACTACCTGAAATTACGAATTATCCCGGTGGTGAAGAGCGAGCACATTGGCATATGGAAGAAGGTTTACGTGTTTTTGAATCTTACTTTGGCTTTAGACCTAAAGGCTGTTGGCCTTCTGAAGGTGCTGTGTCAGAAGATACGTTAAGTCTTATTTATCGCCACGGCTTTACATGGGCTGCAACAGGTGAAAATGTACTTCGTAACAGCTTTAATCTGTCTGATATGCCTGAGGCGAGTGTACATAAACCCTATAAGTTGGCAGGTGATTCACCAGCGTGCTTCTTCCGAGATGATGGTTTATCAGACTTAATTGGCTTTACCTACACCAAATGGGGTGCAGATGATGCTGTTGATGATTTTATCAATCATTTACTGACAATTAAATCAAATACGGAAGGCGATAAGGATCGCGTGTTATCGGTTATTTTGGATGGTGAAAATGCATGGGAATATTACTCTTACAATGGGTATTACTTCCTGCAAGCATTGTATACACGACTCGCAGAACACCCTGAAATTGAAATTACTACTTTCTCTGAAAGTTTGGAAAGTGGCGTGACACCAGCAGAATTACCCAACCTAGTTGCAGGTAGTTGGGTGTACGGTTCCTTCTCAACATGGATCGGTGATCCTGATAAAAACCGAGGTTGGGACTTATTAAGCCAAGCTAAACACGTGTTTGATAAAGTGATATCTGAAAGAAAATTTGATGCTGATACAGAGCAGGCATTAAAGAGACAATTGGCAATATGTGAAGGGTCTGACTGGTTCTGGTGGTTTGGCGACTATAACTCTGCAGACAGTGTGAGTGATTTTGAACGATTGTTCCGTTTGCACTTATCCAATTTATACCAAATGCTTGGCGAAGAAGTTCCACAAAACCTATCTGAGACCGTGTCTCAAGGTGGTGGCGGAATTGAGCAAGGCGGAACGATGCGTCGAGGCGGCTAATCTATGAAGCAGGCAGGGGTTTTTCAACAGAGAAGAGCGGGCGTTTTATTGCATATAACGAGTCTTCCTTCAGGAACGTTGGGTGAAGATGCGTATCGTTTTGTAGATTTTTTACAAGCATCAAATGTGTCAGTTTGGCAAATGTTACCATTGGGGCCTACCCATAGTGATGGTTCACCCTATCAATGTCTTTCCGCACATGCTGCAAATGCAGAACTGATTTGCTTAGACTCTGTTAAGCAACAAGCATGGGCTGATGCTGACACATTAATTGGTGATAGTTTTTTAATTACCTTGGTACATGCTTACCGTCAGTTTGGTGAGCGGGCAACGAAGTTTGAGAAATCAGAATTTACTCATTTTTGTCAGCAACAAGCTTACTGGCTTGATGATTATGTTATGTACCGTGAAATTCGTCATTTGAACCACACTACAGCATGGTTTCACTGGCCAGAAGCATTACGTGATAAAGATCCTGAGGCAATACAAAAGATACGCGATGATCGTGCAGAAGCGATAGACATTCGCCGCTTTGGACAATTTCTTTTCTTCCAGCAATGGCATGCACTAAAAGAATATGCCAATGAACGGGGTGTTTTATTATTTGGTGATATGCCAATTTTTGTCGCACATGACAGTGCCGATGTTTGGGCTAATCCTGAATTATTTACACTAGATAAAGAAGGTGAAGCTGAGAAAGTTGCCGGTGTACCACCTGATTACTTTTCTGAAACAGGTCAACGCTGGGGAAACCCACTGTACCGTTGGGATAAACATAGTGATGAAAATTTCCTATGGTGGAAAAAGCGAGTAGAAACACAACTAGAACTGTTTGATCTTATTCGTATTGATCACTTTCGTGGTTTTGAAGCGTGTTGGGAAATCCCTGCAAGTTGTGAAACGGCAATGGATGGTGAATGGGTAAAAGCACCAGGTGATCAATTATTTGAACAATTAACAAAGGCTTTTGGTGAACTGCCATTAGTGGCTGAAGATTTAGGTATCATAACGGATGAGGTGACGGCATTACGTGAAAAATATGCCATGCCAGGAATGAAAATTCTACAGTTTGCTTTTGGTGATGATGCAAGTAACCCTTATTTACCTCACCAACATACGCAAGATAGTGTTAGTTATACGGGAACGCATGACAATAATACAACGGTAGGTTGGTTTGAAGAGTTAGATGATGAGACTAAAGCGCGAGTCTATGAATATCTAGGTGGCTCACAAGAGACAATACCTTGGTTGCTGATTAGAGCATCACTCGCATCTGTTTCACAATTATCTGTTTTGCCTATGCAAGACATTTTGGCGCTTGATGGTGAACATCGAATGAATGTTCCGGGAACGACAGAAGGTAACTGGAGCTGGAAGTTTGATTGGAATATGGTTGATGAAACCTGTTCTATCAGATTGAAAAATTTAAATGAATTGTATGGACGTAGCTAGGAATAGACCCTTATGAGTAGTAACCCTTCTTCTTTAAAATATGCTGATACTCATGAATGGGTAAGACTTGAAGACTCTGGTGAGATAACCGTTGGAATCACCGACCACGCACAAGATTTATTAGGCGATTTAGTATTTGCTGAACTACCAGAAGTAGGCCAGCGCTTTACTGCTAAGGAAGAGTGTATGTTGCTTGAATCAGTAAAAGCCGCTTCAGATATTTATATGCCAGTGAGTGGCGAAATCTCTGCTGTAAATACAAGGCTAGAAGATGAACCTGAAATTATCAATGAAGATTCATTTGGTGAAGGTTGGTTATTTAAAATTCAAGCAGATAATAGTGCTGATATTGAAGGCTTATTGTCAGCAGAAGGCTATGAAAGCTCGTTAGACGAGTAAGGTTCAAATAGGATAAATGGCACCCAAGATAACTGGGTGTGTCGCACCTGTCACAGAAGGTAAGTTTCCTGCTTGTTTGTTCATGGTTCTATAAGCTAGCCATGCAAATGCACAGGCTTCTACCCAATCAGGATGTAAGCCGATTACTTCGGTTGTAGAGACCTGATTCCCTCCAAGAAAATCTTGTAGACGTGTTAATAAATAATCATTATGAGCGCCACCACCACAGATAAATACGCGGTAGTTAGAGCTTGCATATGCTTGGATTTCATCTGAAATTGTTCGTGCAGTGAGTTCAACTAACGTTGTTTGCACATCAACAGGATTAATAGTGTGTTTATATGGATTTGTTACTTTTTCAAACCATTTAGAATTGAATAATTCTCGGCCAGTACTTTTAGGTATCGTTTGTTCAAAGTAGGGTTCGTCAAGTAATAGAGATAAATATTCATCATTACATTGTCCTGATGCTGCCCATTGTCCACCACGGTCATAAGGTTCTTTTAATTGTGATTGAGTCCAATGATCGAGCAATACATTACCAGGTCCAGTATCAAAACCAATCACCGGCATATCCGACGAAAAAGGAATAATGGTTAGATTACTTATACCACCAATATTAACGATAACTCTATCTTCATCTGAAGAACTAAATAAAGCCTGATGAAAAGCAGGAACTAGAGGCGCACCTTGGCCTCCTGCGGCAATATCTCGCTGACGAAAGTCGGCTATAGTTGTGATCCCTGTAACTTCGGCAATTACATTGGCATTACCAATTTGTTGACTGAATGGATAGCTACCATTGGGGGAGTGAAAAGTAGTTTGGCCATGAGAACCTATCGCAATGATATCGTCTGAACACAATTGGTGTTGAATTAGGAATTGATTGATTAATTGGCCAATGAGTTGCCCTAGGGCAATATCAATAGCTCCCAGATTTTCTAGACTGGTTTCTTGATGGGTTATTAATTGCAGTAACTTGGCATGTAACTCTGTGGGAATAGGGAATGTCTGTGCGGCAATAAAGTCAAATTCGCCAGAGTCTGAAAAATCCGCAATAGCTATATCAATTCCATCAAGACTTGTACCGGACATTACACCTATGTAATAACTCATTTTATGGGGCTTTAATCGTTGAGTGCTAAATTAGTGTTTTTAAGGCTATCAAGTTGAGCGAGTAATGGTTGTGATTTCAGCTTAAAGTCTGAACGGTATTTTTTCGCTAATGCTTCTGCTTTTGGCAAACTCACTGTTAAAGGGTTACGGTGAACACCATTAACACGGAATTCATAGTGAAGGTGAGGGCCGGTTGCCAAACCACTGCTACCAATATAACCAATAGTTTGTCCTTGTTTAACTCGACTACCGTTTCTTAAACCTTTTTTGAATTTCGACATATGGGCATAGAGAGTTGTGTACTTGCCGCCATGTGTTAGAACGACTGTTCGTCCATAACCTCCTTTGGTTCCTCTAAAGCTAATTTTTCCATCGCCGGTAGCAAGAATAGGTGTGCCTCGTGCCGCAGCATAGTCAACGCCACGATGTGGGCGACTTGTTTTTAATACTGGGTGTTTACGGTTCGGGTTAAATCTAGAGCTAATGCGTGAAAAATGAACAGGTGTTCGGCTAAATGCCTTACGCATGCTATCACCCTTCGGTGAGTAATACTGGCTACGCCCGTTACTATCAGTATAACGAACAGCGCGGAATATTTTTCCTTGATTAGTAAATTCAGCGGCTAAAATTGCACCATCTGCAACCTTGTCGCCATCAAGATAATCTTCTGAGTAAATTAAGGTGAAGTTATCACCTTTGCGTAGATCAAGTGCAAAGTCAATATCCCAACCAAAGATATAGGCTAACTCCATAATAAGCTTGTCGGATAATCCTGCCTCAATACCGGCCCCGAAGAGTGAGCTTTCAATTTGGGCAGAGGCGTGCATTTGACGTTGTTCAACATCACGCGTTTGTAATTCAGCCTGATAACTATCATTAATAGATGTAACGCTGAATGTTTTAATTGGGCTTAATTTTAATTGCAACTGTTGTAAACGTTTATTGCCGTCTTCTTTATTAATATTGAAGCGAATGACTTGACCGGGCTTAAGGTTTAATAAAGGTTTAATATCCTTTCCTAATTTCGCCACATTATAAACATCACGAGCAGATAGACCGACGCGAGGGAAGATAAGTGATAAGTTATCTCCAGATTTGACAGTAATATCCTGCCAATTTATTTTGGCTTCGATATTCGCTGTTTTGATCAGGTTATTATTAGTTATTGTTGTTAG
>WTAY01000046.1 GCA_013139345.1 Methylophaga sp.
AATTCAGTTGTAGAAGGCCAGATTATTCAAGCTTTATATCGTGCCTCTCAGGCAGGTGTGGAGGTAAAGCTTATTGTGCGTGGTATTTGTTCCTTGCGCCCAGGTATTGAAGGTGTCTCTGATAATATAGAAGTACGTTCTGTTATCGGCCGATTCTTGGAGCATACGCGTGTTTATATGTTTGAAAATGGCGGTAGTCCAGAGGTCTATGCGGCGAGTGCAGATATTATGAACCGTAATATGTTTAGACGGGTGGAAGCTTGCTTCCCTATCGAGCATAAAGTGTTAAAAGCACGTGTATTAGCTGACTTAGATTTATATTTAAAAGATAATGCGGGCTCGTGGATTATGCAGAGTGATGGTAGCTATGTACAAAATATTCCTGAAGGTGAGGCTTATCAGGCACAAGCGGTATTAATGGAACAGTATTCGGCTAAGTAAGACGAAGTAAGGGTAGATGTCGGTTTTGGCTTGCTGTTTTTGAAAACAGCAGGTTAAGCAGCAATAGCAATACTACATGCTGTCTATAAAGCTGATATAACTGCAAGCAGGAAAAATTATAGCTAGGAGTTAAGGTAATCAATGATCGTATGGCAAAAACTCGTCTTTTTTATTCTTTGCACCGTGTTCTTATCCGCGTGTAATGATCAAGTGCTTAATAACCCCTATCCAACAAGCCCTGAAGATCAGCAAGCTGTTTTATATTCCTCTTTTTCTGGACGCCCTAAACATTTAGACCCCGCAAAAGCCTATAGTTCCAATGAGTATGCATTTATTGCTCAAATCTATGAGCCTCCTTTTCAGTATCATTATTTAAAGCGCCCTTATGAATTGGAGCCGTTAACAGCTAAAAGTATGCCTGAAATTCATTATTTTGATGCTGCAGGTCAGCTGTTATCTGAAACCAGCACGAGCGATGAAGTTGCTTATTCTGATTATATTATTGAGATTAAATCAGGTATTCAATTTCAACCGCACCCAGCTTTAGCTGTTAATCAGCAAGGGCAGTATCTTTATCATCAATTAAGCCCAACCCAGCTAACAAATATTCAGTTGTTAGGCGATTTTAAGCAAACGGGAACACGCGAATTAACGGCTGCTGATTATGTGCAGCAGATAAAGCGTTTAGTGCATCCAGAAATTTCCTCACCGGTTGCTGAATTAATGAAGCAATATATCGTCGGGCTAGGTGATTATGCTCAGACTATAAAGGATAAGCCGCGCATTGCTCTAAAAGATAATGGTATTAACGGTGTTGAAGTGCTCGATAAATACCATTATAAAATCCGTATCAAAGGCAAATATCCGCAATTTATATTTTGGTTGGCCATGCCTTTTTTTGCGCCTATGCCTTGGGAAGCGGATGAATTTTATTCACAAAAGGCTTTAATAGATAAAAATATTACTTTAGATTGGCAGCCTTTAGGGACAGGGCCTTATATGTTAGAGGAAAATAATCCTAACTTACGTATGGTCATGCTTAAAAATCCGAATTTTCATGATGAGTTTTACCCTAGCGAAGGCGAACCAGAAGATAAGGCAAGTGGTATGTTAGACGATGCTGGTAAGCGCTTACCGTTTATCGACAAAGCGATTTATCTATTAGAAAAAGAAACTATTCCTTATTGGAATAAATTTTTGCAGGGTTATTATGATGGGTCAGGTATCGCTTCTGATAGTTTTGATCAGGCTGTGCAATTTACTGGCGAAGGCGAGGTTGCATTGACCGAAAGTATGCAAGCTCAAGGCATACAATTACAAACGGCAGTCAATAGTTCAACTTTTTATATGGGCTTTAATATGCTCGATTCCGTTATTGGCGGTAGTAGCGAGCCTGCCCGTAAATTACGTCAAGCGATTGCTATAGCCGTGGATTATGAAGAATATATTTCTATTTTTAATAATGGTCGTGGCGTTGCGGCACAAGGCGTTATACCGCCAGGTATTTTTGGGTATAGTACAGGTGAGCAGGGTGTTAATCACTACGTTTACGATTGGCATAATGAGCAAATGCAACGCAAGCCTTTAGCAACAGCTATAAAACTTATGCAAGAGGCGGGTTATGCGAATGGTGTAGATCCCGTAAGCGGCGAATCTTTAGTTTTGTATTTAGATACCCCTGCCAGTGGTCCAGATGATCGCGCACGCTTAAACTGGTATCGCAAACAGTTTACTAAATTAGGCATACAGTTGGTGATTAGAGCGACGGATTACAATCGTTTTCAGCAGAAAATGCGTAATGGGAATGCGCAGATTTTTATGTGGGGCTGGAATGCTGATTATCCTGATCCAGAGAATTTCTTT
Source organism: Methylophaga sp. (assembly GCA_013139345.1). Lineage (GTDB taxonomy): Bacteria > Pseudomonadota > Gammaproteobacteria > Nitrosococcales > Methylophagaceae. The sequence goes on from WTAY01000046.1 coordinate 2,305, forward strand.
TTCTTATTATATGGTCCGAATGCAAAAGCCGTTCATGGGGGGGAAAATGCAGGGAATTATCAAAATCCAGAGTTCGACCGCTTATTTAAGAAAATGAGTTATATGAGTAATAGCCCTGAGAGACTTGCTGTGATCCGACAGATGCAAGAGCTGATTCGTTATGATGCTCCTTGGGTATTTGGCTTGCATCCGAAAAGTTTTTCTCTTTACCACAGCTGGTATCACAATTTAAAGCCTAATTTGATGGCTAATAATGGACTAAAATATAGGCGTATAGAAGCGCAAAAACGCGCACAATTAAGAGAGCAATGGAATCAACCGGTATTTTGGCCAATCGTGTTAATTGTTTTGCTATTGATAGCCCTTATTCTTCCAGCTATACGTAGTTTTCAGCACCGTGCTAAGGAGACGATTAAATAATGTTTAATTATATTCTGCGTCGTATTTTATATGCTTTTCCTTTGCTATTAGGAGTAAATATCCTTACCTTTATGCTCTTTTTTATCGTCAATAGCCCTGATGATATGGCGCGTATGCAATTAGGGCAAAAGCATGTGACTGAGCAAGCGATTGACAATTGGAAATTGCAAAGGGGCTATCAGTTGCCTTTATTAATCAATCAAGAAGTAGCTGGGCTGGAAAAAATAAAGCAGACGATTTTTTATCAAAAATCTTTACGTTTATTTGTCTTTGGTTTTGGTATCTCAGATAGCGGGCGGCATATAGGTGCGGATATACAGCAACGTATGTGGCCGAGCTTGGCAGTTGCTTTGCCCTCGTTATTGGTTGGCTTATTGGTTAATATTAGTGTGGCTTTAATGATGGTTCTGTTTCGTCAGAGTTATTTGGAGTTTAGCGCGATTGTGCTATGTATCATTATTATGTCAATTTCTTCTTTGTTCTATATTATTGGCGGGCAATTTATCATGGGTAAACTGCTCATGTTAGTGCCGATTTCTGGCTATGATACGGGTATCAATGCATTTAAATTTTTGATTTTACCGGTATTGATCAGTGTCGTATCAGGAGTTGGAGCTGGCGCGCGTTGGTATCGCACCTTATTTTTAGAGGAGATTGAGCAAGACTATGTACGTACTGCACGGGCTAAAGGTTTGACGGAAACTCAAGTGCTCTTTAAACATGTCTTAAAAAATGCCATGATTCCTATTTTAACGGGAGTCGTGGTGGTCTTGCCGTTATTGTTTATGGGGAGCTTGATTACTGAATCATTTTTTAGTATACCTGGCTTAGGCAGTTATACGATTGATGCGATTAATAGTCAGGACTTTGCCATAGTCAGGGCTATGGTTTTTCTAGGGTCGGTACTTTATATAATTGGCTTACTGTTGACCGATATTTCTTATACCTTAGTCGACCCGCGAGTAAGGTTATCTTAACGAATTTTAAGTAGTGTAAGGAAAGTACGAGCAAATAATAACAAGCATATTTAGGAATATACTATTAATAACCGCACCTTTTTAGTAAGATAAGAAAAATTTAATTCACGCTAGGATATTTCTTATGAATAAAAAAATGATCACATTAGCACTGGGTATCACTGCATTTTCAAGTGTACCGATGGTGGCGCAAGCAGGTAGTGTTGAAGCAGGTAGAAACGCTTTTGAAGCATGTCGAGGATGTCATACTTCACCTGGTACAAGTAATGTTTATCCAACCTATTATGTGCCTAAAGTAGGTGGTCAGGTTGCAGGTTATACGGTAGCAGCTTTAAAAGCCTATCAAAAATCAGAGCGACCTCATCGCACTATGATGGCGAATGTTTATGATTTATCTGAGCAAACGATCGAAGATATTGCCGCTTATTTAGAGACGGTTGATGGCTCTAAACGAGCTAATGCAAATGGTGGTAATGCCGCTAATGGTAAAGAATTGGCAGAGTCTTGTATGGCTTGTCATAACGACGATACTAATGCTGGAGTGACTAACCCAAGGTTGGCTGGGCAGCACCAGAACTACTTAGAGAAAGCAATGCAAGGCTACCAGTCTGGTGAGCGTAAAAATGCATTAATGCAGTCTATGGTACAAGGCCTATCAGAAGATGAAGTTAAAGATATTGCGGCGTACTTTACTAGCTTGAAAGGTTTAACTGCCGTTGAGTAAGTTTAGCTAAAAGGTGGGTTATATTTTTAATCCACCTTTTAGTTTTTAAGGTAATTTGTCGAAATATTATCTTTCACGCCTTTTTTATGTACAGAATCAATCAGATTATGAGCCTAAACTCTAGGTTGATTGTCTAAATGTTCTCGTATATTGTTTGAGTCATCTTAATCAATATTCAAATATTTATTCGCAAGGGACGCTTTTGCGCATAAAATAACAAATCTTTAATATTTGCCCAGTCAGGCAAGAGCTATGCAAATAGCGCAATACAAATTGAGAGAGAAACATGGCAGAAACAGTAGAAGAACTCACCGTTACTTATGAAGATGGCGGAATCGAGACAGTTAAAGAATTAGATAAAAAAGTGTTAACGAAAGGCGCTTGGGCGACGGTAATTTATCGTTACCAAGATTGGAATAGGGCGAAAGAAGAATACAGCCCCGACAAATTTACTATTCGCCGTTATCAGAAACGGGATGGTGAATATCAGCAAAAGTCTAAATTTAATATTTCTAGTGAGAAGCAAGCAAAAGAAATTATAGTTGCCTTAGAAGGTTGGTTAGCTGAATAACTAGTCTTAAAAATAAAGGTATTGAAGTGGAGTGCGGCCAAACCACACTCCACCTTGAGTTATTTACCTTTGGTGCGAACAGGTAAAGTTTCAGCCTCTTTCAGTCGCCACATAAAAACTAGCAATACACAGCCTAAAGTTAGTAGCATTAGCTGTAACGGCAATTTCCCATGCAGCACCCCGATAGACACCGAAAAAGTAAGCACAACCATAAGCATTGCTTTAATTTTAGAAGCTCGGCTAATTGAACGACTTTCTTCCCATTGTTGTAATGCCGCACCAAACCAGCGATTGTTTAATAGCATCTGATGGAAACGTGGTGAACTATTAGCAAAACAAGCCAATGCGAGAATCAGAAACGGCGTGGTAGGTAAAAT
>WTAY01000019.1 GCA_013139345.1 Methylophaga sp.
TACTGTTTACTGGGATTTAATAGAATTAATTGAAGGTACACGACGTGGGTCAGCCAACAGAATTAGAACAAGGTCTTTACCGACCTGAATTTGAAAAAGACAATTGTGGCTTCGGTCTCATCGCTCAGATGGACGGAAAGCCAAGCCATTGGTTAGTTGAAACTGCAATCGAAGCATTAGGCAATCTAACGCATCGTGGTGCTATCGGTGCCGATGGTAAAACCGGCGATGGTTGTGGTTTATTAATGAAGAAGCCTGATGGTTTTTTCCGTGCTATTGCTGATGAACTTGGCTTTTCTTTAGCTGATAATTATGCCGTCGGTATGGTTTTCTTATCGCAAGATGATGCTAAAGCTACTGCGAACCAAGCGATTGTCTCTGAGCAATTAACAAACCAAGGTCTTGAAGTATTAGGCTGGCGCGATGTGCCTGTTGATGCTGAAGCAGCATGTGGTGAAACGGCATTAGCCTTATTGCCAATCATGCGTCACGTATTTGTTAACCCTCGTCCAGATATGGATGAAGCAGCATTTGAAAGACACTTATATATAGCTCGCCGTTTATCTGAAAAAGCAATTACAGATGATGATGCTTTCTATATTCCAACATTGTCTGCTCATGTCGTTTCATACAAAGGCTTAGTCATGCCTTCGTATTTACCTACATTCTATAAAGACTTAGAAGATAAACGTATGGAAACCGCTATTTGTGTTTTCCACCAACGTTTTTCAACCAACACATGGCCACAATGGAAATTAGCTCAACCTTTCCGTTACTTGGCTCATAATGGTGAAATCAACACTGTTCAAGGTAACCGTAACTGGGCTTTAGCGCGTGGTGCTAAGTTTGCAACAAAACTAATCGACAATATGGATGATATTCGTCCATTAGTGAATACCACTGGTTCAGATTCATCGAGCATGGATAATATGCTTGAAGCGATGATGGCAGGTGGCATTAATATGTTCCGTGCTATGCGTTTGCTTGTGCCTGCGGCATGGCAAAATGACAACACAATGGACCCAGATCTAAAAGCGTTCTACGACTACAACTCAATGCATATGGAGCCATGGGATGGCCCTGCAGGTGTGGTATTAACAAATGGTCGTTATGCTGCCTGCTCTTTAGATCGTAATGGCCTACGTCCAGCACGTTATATCATTACTAAAGATCGTCATATCACCATTGCATCTGAAGTCGGTGTTTACCCATACAAACCTGAAGATGTTGTCACTAAAGGCCGTTTAAAACCGGGTCAAATGTTAGCTGTTGATACGTCAACTGGTGAATTATTACTGCCTGATGATATCAATGAAACACTGAAAAATGCTCAACCATACCGTGAATGGATTGAAGCAAATCTTAAACGTATCGAAGATCATGCTGATGATGAAACGTTGCCAACACTGGAAGGTGATGAGCTTGTTAGTTATGAAAAACTGTTCCAAGTTAGTTTTGAAGAACGTGACCAAGTTATTCGCGTATTAGGTGAAGTAGGTCAAGAAGCAACAGGTTCAATGGGTGATGACACGCCATTCCCTGTTATGTCTCATAAAGAACGTTCTTTATTCGACTACTTCCGTCAACAATTTGCCCAAGTCACCAATCCACCAATTGATCCATTACGTGAAAACATCGTCATGTCATTGGAAACCTGTTTTGGTCAAGAACATAACTTGTTTGAAGAAGCAGCCGATCATGCTGAACGCGTCGTCGTTGATTCTCCGGTATTATCTGAAAGTCGTTTCCATCAGTTATTAGAACTTGGTAATGATGATAGCAACTATAAATCTACTGTTATTTCGCTTAGCTACTCAGCTGACTTTGGCTTAGAAGCTGCGGTTGATGCGATTGTCGACCAAGCTGAACAAGCTGTTCGTAATGGTACCGTCATTATTGTATTAACCGATCGTAATATCGGCTCAGATAGCTTGCCTGTTCATGCCTTATTAGCAACAGGTGCGGTGCATCATCGTTTGATCAAGGCAGGTTTACGTTGTAATGTCAATATCGTTGTAGAAACAGCAACGGCACGTGATTCTCATCACTTTGCTGTGTTGCTAGGTTACGGCGCAACTGCGATTTACCCATACCTTGCTTATGCATCATTGAATGACATGATCCATACCGGTGAAATTAAAGATCTAACACGTCCTGAAGTCTGCGCTCGTTACCGTAAAGGTATCAACAAAGGCTTATTCAAAATCACCTCTAAAATGGGTATTTCAACCATTGCTAGCTACCGTGGTGCTCAATTATTTGAAATCGTCGGTTTGAATGAAACGGTTGTAGATAAATGTTTCACAGCAACAACAAGCCGCATTAGTGGTGCAGGGTTTGAAGACATTCATAATGACCAACAATCGCTTGCTGATATTGCTTGGAATAGCCGTAAGAAACGTGAGCAAGGCGGTCTATTAAAATATGTTCATGGCAACGAATATCATGCATACAACCCTGACGTTATTGCAACATTACAAAAAGCGGTGCAAGGCGGTAGTTATGATGACTATAAAACCTACGCAACACTTGTTAATGAACGCCCAGCAATGGTATTGCGTGATTTATTAGCACTTAAACCTGCAGATAAAGCATTAGAGTTAAATGACGTTGAGCCTGTGGGCGATATCTTGGCTCGTTTTGATAGTGCCGGTATGTCTTTGGGTGCATTATCACCTGAAGCACATGAAGCAATGGCAACAGCGATGAACCGCCTAGGTGGTCGTTCTAACTCTGGTGAGGGTGGTGAAGATCCTGCTCGTTTCGGGACTGAACGTATCTCTAAGATTAAACAGGTTGCTTCAGGTCGTTTTGGCGTTACCCCTCATTACCTTGTTAATGCAGAAGTGCTACAAATCAAAGTGGCTCAAGGTGCAAAACCGGGTGAAGGTGGTCAATTACCAGGTGGTAAAGTGAACCAAATGATTGCAACATTGCGTCACTCGGTTCCAGGTGTCACATTAATTTCACCACCACCACATCATGATATTTATTCAATTGAAGATTTAGCTCAGCTAATCTTTGACTTGAAACAAGTTAACCCTGACGCATTAGTATCAGTAAAACTAGTATCAGAAGCCGGAGTAGGTACTATCGCAGCGGGTGTTGCTAAAGCCTATGCCGACTTAATTACTATCTCAGGCTATGACGGTGGTACAGCTGCCAGCCCATTAACATCCGTGAAATATGCCGGTGGACCATGGGAGCTAGGCTTAAGTGAAACCCATCAAGCATTACGCGCTAATGATTTGCGTGACAAAGTGCGCCTACAAACAGATGGTGGTTTGAAAACAGGTTTAGATGTTATTAAAGCGGCTATCCTAGGTGCAGAAAGCTTTGCATTTGGTACTGGCCCAATGGTTGCGTTAGGGTGTAAATTCCTACGTATCTGTCACTTGAACAACTGTGCGACCGGTGTTGCAACACAGAATGATACATTGCGTAGCAACCACTTTATTGGCTTGCCGCAAATGGTAATGAACTACTTCCAGTTTGTTGCCCGTGAAACTCAAGAATGGTTAGCCATCTTGGGTGTTAGCACGATGGCTGATCTGATTGGCCGCACAGACTTGCTTGAAATATTACCTGGTACAACAGATAAGCAACGCAAGCTTGATTTAGCGCCGCTATTATCAACAGCAGGTGTTGCGGCTGATAAACCACAATACTGTATCGAACCTAAAAATGAACCTTATGATAAAGGTGAGTTAGCAGAGCAAATGATTGTTGATATGCAAGAAGCGATTGCCAATAAAAAAGGCGGCTTCTTTGAATATGACGTGCGTAATATTCATCGTTCAATCGGTGGTCGAATTTCGGGTGAGATTGCTCGACACCACGGCAACTATGGCATGGATGATGCGCCTATTCGTATGCAATTAACGGGTTCTGCTGGACAAAGTTTCGGTGTATGGAATGCCGGTGGTTTGGAAATGCGCCTTGAAGGTGATGCTAATGACTACGTTGGTAAAGGTATGGCGGCTGGTAAGTTGACACTTTACCCATCTCCAGAAAGTGATTTTGCAACGCAAGAAGCAAGCATCATGGGTAACACCTGTTTATATGGTGCAACTGGTGGTGAATTGTACGCTGCAGGTCAAGCAGGTGAACGTTTTGCTGTTCGTAACTCTGGCGCCACGGCTGTTATTGAAGGTATCGGCGACCATGGTTGTGAATACATGACAGGCGGTGTAGTTGCAGTATTAGGTGAGACAGGCTTGAACTTCGGTGCTGGAATGACCGGTGGTTTTGCTTATGTACTTGATATTGAAGATACATTCTCAGAGCGTTACAACCCTGAACTTGTTGAACTTGTACGCATGAATGGTGCTGAACTATCTGAACATGTATTGCATCTCAAAGCATTGATTGAAGATCATGTCCGTGAAACGAATAGTGCATGGGGTAATCAGATTCTGGATACTTTAGAGCAGCGTTTGGGACAATTCTGGTTAGTGAAACCTAAAGCAGCCGCATTGGATAGTTTGCTAAAACTCGCAAGCAAAGCAGCATAAGAACAGAGCAATAAAAATTATGTCAAAAAATACGTTTCAATTTCTAGATGTTAAACGCCACGATCCTAAAAAAATCGAAGCAAAAGATCGCGTTAAAAACTTTGGCGAGATTTATGAAGGTTTTAATGCGGAATCATCTGCTGAACAATCTGATCGCTGTTTAGAATGTGGTAACCCGTATTGTGAGTGGAAATGTCCTGTACATAACTACATTCCAAACTGGTTAAAACTTGTTAGTGAAGGTAACTTAGAGCAAGCAGCAGAGTTAGCACACCAAACAAACACATTACCTGAGATTTGTGGTCGTGTTTGTCCACAAGATCGTTTATGCGAAGGTGCATGCACGCTAAACGATGGTTTTGGTGCAGTAACAATTGGTAGTGTTGAAAAATACATTACTGATACCGCATTAGAACAAGGATGGCGTCCTGATATGTCAGATGTAAAAGACACCGGTAAACGCGTTGCCATTATTGGTGCAGGCCCTGCTGGTCTTGGTTGTGCTGATATTTTAGTGCGTGGTGGTGTCACACCTGTTGTGTTCGATAAACATGAAGAAATTGGTGGCTTATTAACCTTCGGTATTCCTGAATTCAAACTTGAAAAAGATGTTGTAAAACGTCGCCGTGACGTTCTTGAAGGTATGGGCGTTGAGTTTGTCTTAAATACTGACATTGGTAAAGACATTCAATTCCAAACATTACTTGATGAATACGATGCGGTATTCCTTGGCATGGGAACATATACCTATATGAAAGGTGGCTTCCCAGGTGAAGACAAGCAAGGCGTTTATGAAGCTCTGCCTTACTTGGTTGCAAACAATAAACAATTATTAGACTTAAACCCTGATGACTATGTTGATCTTAAAGGTCAAAAAGTCATTGTTCTCGGTGGTGGTGATACGGCGATGGATTGTAATCGTACTGCAATTCGTCAAGGTGCAGACACTGTTCAATGTGCCTACCGTCGTGATGAAGAAAACATGCCCGGTTCACGTCGTGAAGTAAACAATGCACGTGAAGAAGGCGTTGAGTTCTTATGGAACCGTCAACCAATTGAAGTGGTTGGTGATGACAAAGTAACAGGTATTAAAGTAGTTACTACTGCTTTGGGTGAGCCTGATGAAAATGGTCGTCGTCGGCCAGAAGCAATTGCCGGTAGTGAAGAAATAATTCCAGCCGATGCCGTTGTTATTGCCTTTGGTTTCCGCCCAAGCCCTGCACCATGGTTTGCAGATTTTGGTGTTGATGTGAATAGTTGGGGTGGTGTAGTTGCACCCGCTGACGGTCAGTTCGCTTACCAAACAACAAATGAAAAAGTCTTTGCCGGTGGTGATATGGTTCGAGGTTCTGATCTCGTTGTAACTGCCGTATGGGAAGGTCGCCAAGCTGGTGAAGGAATTTTAGACTACCTTAAAGTTTAATCGCCAAAATACAAGGAACATCTGTGTCAGAATTAAAAAACGATCGTTATTTACGAGCATTATTACGCCAGCCTGTTGATAAAACACCTGTATGGGTAATGCGTCAAGCAGGCCGTTATCTGCCGGAATACCGTGAAGTCCGTGCTAAGGCCGGTGACTTTATGACTTTGTGTTCTACGCCTGAATTGGCGTGTGAAGTAACATTGCAACCGCTACGTCGTTTTGATTTAGATGCTGCGATTATCTTCTCTGATATTTTGACGATTCCTGATGCAATGGGGCTAGGTTTACACTTTGTTGCAGGCGAAGGTCCAAAATTCAATAACGTTATTCGCTCTGCGGCTGATATTGCCAAGTTAGGTGTTCCAGATATGGAAGACAATCTTGGTTATGTGATGGATGCCATTCGCCTAACTCGCCGTGAAATTGATGGCAAAGTACCTTTAATTGGTTTTA
>WTAY01000217.1 GCA_013139345.1 Methylophaga sp.
GATTGGTATCAATCAATACCTGAACGTATTAGACAGAGCATCAGTAAATATCGTCATATAGATTTTGCCATCTTATATCTGACCAGTCATTATCATTATGCTTATGAGCTATATCAAAGTCACCCTAAGCTCTTTTGGTTTGTACTCTGTGAAGCAAAACAACAACAGTGGTCAGAAGAAAAACTGGTTGCCGTTATTAGCATGCCTAGAAAAGACATGATGGGACAGTGTAGTTTGCCAGCAACAAAGGCCGCGGTCAGGTTATTGACCAAGTTTGATTTTGAACGCTATGACATAACAGCGCTATCTTTGATCAAAAAGGTATTTGAACTCAAGTCATATCAAAAAATTAACCACCACAGTGTGATAAATCTCAAACTAGCAAAACTGATGGTACGTCATCCTGCCTTAATCAGGCCGACATTCCTCCATAAATTAAAAGAGGATGAATGGAATTCACATATAAGTAACACATTAAATGATATTTTTAGGATGGCTGAACAGCTAGAAGTGAGAAATATTATTGATGCGATTTGTGGATGTAATTCAAATTGCGAATTAATCACTGTTCATGATCAGTTGGTGAGACTACAAAACCAGAGAATGGCAGTGCACGCATATAAACAGAAGTTTGATATTGCATTCCCATCCCCGCCTATTTCAGGAGCAGAAAATATTATCCCTATTGAAAATGGCTTAGTGCTGATTCAAGAAGGTGTAGAGCAAAAGCACTGCGAGGCCAGTTATCACGATGATATTTTGTCTGGAGAGTATTATGTGTATCAGGTTTTATCACCAGAACGTGCAACGCTCGGGCTGAGACTAACTTATGGGCAAAGACCAAAACTAGACCAGTTGTTTTTGAAAATGAATAAACAGGTTTCAGAGGAAACGCGTTTAGTTATTACTCATTGGCTGACTCAGAGTTAAAACCTGCTCACCCCGGCCATCTCCAACAGGAGAGGGGGCTAAAAGTCTGGCTCCTTCTCCCTTGAGGGAGAAGGTTGGGATGAGGGTGACAATCTTAATAAAGCTAAAATCAGAACGAATCAGCATAAGAACCCCAATCATTAATCGCATAGTCTGCGGTGCTTTGATGCCCTGTTTTTGCCCTGAATACCTACGCTTTGAATGATTATGGGAATATATCAATAATATTTCTGAAGGAGGTTGGAATTCAGAAAAGTACTCACCATCTTACAAGTTCGTATCACTGATTTAAATGGTTCCAACTAATAGGGCAATTTGGCCTATGGCATTGTTTTGACGTTATTGCACATTAGCTCATCACCAAACGCATTGTGGGCGTAGATTTTATTATTACCACCTAGGATTTTGATTGGAACCGTGAAGGCAGAGACATAGTCGTCAGCATTCTCTTTCTCGTAGAGAATATGACCTTGTTTATCTTGAACCGTTAAGGTGACGGGGAGTGGACCAAATTGGTCACTGGTGACAATGATGCTTTTATCACCAACAGATAGGCTCAGGGCATCGGAACAAGTAAATGACTTAGTGTCATGTCCTCCGCGGGTCATATTCTTTGAAATGTACTGCGACATATCTTGAGTTTTATCTGCTTTTACGACGTAAATTTCATAGTCGGCAGCATGGGCTGACAAAGAAGCAAGTGCAATACAAAAGGCAAAGATAAATTTCATTTTTAAGTCCTTAAAATGTGGCATGTGGTAAGACTATAACAAGTGTTTTGTGAACTTAAGCTGAATAAAAAATGGTGGATGCTAGGAACATCTCTTTTAGAAGCTCGCGAGGATAGAGCAATATATTTATAAAATGGGTAAAGAGCTTGTTCACGCCATTATTCCTTAGCATGCTGAGATTGTATTTGAAGAACGGATTTTGTTCTATCCGTTAATGCGCTACGGAGTTTCTTGATTGTTGGTTTAATCATAAACTCAATCATTACTCTACTCGTTTCATTGTTTGTTGAACCGAATAGGTGCCCAGCAATGGGGATGTCTTTTAAAAATGGAATACCTGAATTAAATTTGGACTGTTTATCCAAATAGATTCCACCGATTGAGATCAATTCGCCATCTTGAACTACAACGGATGTTTTGATGGTGTTTGAATTAACAGATTGAACAATATCAGTTTCATTAGATGGAATAAATTCACTTTGTTTGAGATCGATATCGAGTAAAATGGTGTTTTCACTGAGGATCGTCGGCGTTATACCAAATGTAATACCCGTGGGGATTTGCTCTAATTCAGAGTCATTGACACCTGCCACAATCACATATTTGATTGTTTCTAAGTTTATTTCTCCTTTGGTACCTGGTTTTAAAACCAAGCGCGGCTCAGAAAGAATTTTTACACTACCATTTTTATCTTGCATGGCAATATTAAATAATAAAGACTGTTTCTTGCCGGCATCATTTAATGTTTTAAAGAATGAGGGCAATGCATTGGTAATGCCTTCACCAAAGGTGGTGGTGATTGCATAGTTATAGTCAGATGTTTTGTGGCCATATTCAATAGCAGTACCAATTTGTCTGCTAACCGTATCATCAAATTCAAATACCTGAGATTCAATCATCACCTGTGGAGAGTTGGAGTCGATGGCTGTGATAACTTCACTCACTTGAGATAATGTTTTCTCACCTGCTCGGATTAATAA
>WTAY01000174.1 GCA_013139345.1 Methylophaga sp.
GATATTTTGCAATTACTGCCTTTTGTGGCGCTTTGTACTGCGGTTATATTATGGTTACGACGTGAACTTAACCTTTTAATGGCGGGTGATGATATCGCCCTCAGTCGCGGTGTATCTGTTCAATATATCCGTTATACACTCTTCTTTGTCACCTCACTGTGTGTCGGTGCCATTGTTGCTTTATGTGGCCCGATTGGTTTTATTGGCATGATGGTTCCTCATATTTGTCGCTTATTAATAGGCAGTGATCATCGCTGGCTAACACCTGCAAGCTTACTCTTCGGTGGGGCTTTTTTGATTGTGTGTGACACCATCTCACGGCTTATCATTGCACCAGCAGAAATTCCTGTCGGCGTTATTACCACCTTGCTTGGTGGACCGTTCTTTTTATGGTTATTAGTTAAATCTAGATCAAACACGGCTTGACCCAATATTGCCCAAAGTGTGATGATGCTCAAAAGGAATCTAAAAGAGCATCATTATTGTGGATACCGTTAGACAAATTGCTTGGCTAAGCATACTGTTGATTAGCAGTTTTTGCTCCATAGCGCGGGCAATGACACCACAATGGCTCGAACACGCTCAAGTCGATAATGCGATAACGCTTGATATAGCATCACTGAACACGATGTATAGTCAATCAACATACCTTTGGATTAAGAATCAGAAACTTAGCAACCAAGGTCTTGATGCTGTTGATTTTATTTCTGGCTCATTTAAACACGGTTTAAATCCAGACCATTACCATCTGTCAGAGCTCACTCAACTTAATCCCTCTCACGACAGGCTTTCTGTTCAACAATTTGATATTTTATTAACGGATGGGTTATTAACATTAATTCACGATATTGCTGTTGGTCGCCTGCAAGCAAATAATGTCGATTCTGACTGGTTCATTCCTCAGAATGAGTTTAATGCTGTTGAATTTTTGCAGGATGCTTTATTAAAACCTCACCTTAAAACTCAGCTCAATTCATTGTCTCCTAACACTGCTGAATATCACCAACTACAGGCAGCATTATCTCGTTACCAAAGTTACGTTAGTCGAGGTAGCTGGTTAAATATACCTTCAATGCCTTTAACGCACCTTGGTGAACGGCAAAAACATATCCCTTTAATTAGAGAACGATTACGTTTCGAAAACAAGGAGCTTGTACTTAGTTCAAAAAAACGGGCTAATTATTATGATCTTTTCTTAGAGCAAGCCGTACGAAATTTTCAGCACAAACACGGACTAAAGGTCGATGGAATTATTGGTTCTAACACCCGTAAGGCAATGAATATCTCAGCAAATGAACGATTACAACAAATAAAAGTAGCATTAGAACGCCACCGTTGGATGCCCAGAAAGTTAGGTCAACGTTATCTACTCATCAATGTAGCAAACTACCAATTGCATGGCATCAACAATGGTAATGAAGCACTGAATATGAAGGTTATTGTTGGCCGAAAAAGTCGCCCTACTCCCAGCTTCTTTTCTAAAGTAAATCACCTTGTGTTTAACCCGTATTGGAATGTGCCCAGAAAGCTAGCCAGATTAGATTTGTTGCCCAAACAGCAGGAGAATTTAAACTACTTTTATCTCCATGATATTCGCGTCTTTACTAAAAACAATGGTCATAAAGTAGAACATGATCCTTACTCTATAGATTGGCAATCAGTGAGCCGTTCTAACTTTCCATATACCTTTAGACAAGATCCGGGTGAGAACAATGCACTCGGGAAATTGAAGTTTATGTTTCCTAATCAATGGAGTATTTATATCCATGACACGCCTCATCGAGAACTCTTTTTAGAAACTAAACGCGCACTCAGTTCTGGCTGTATTCGTGTTGAAGATCCCATTGCACTTGCAAACTTTGGCTTACCCAAACCAAAGGCACAACAAACAATAATGGACATGCTAGAGAGTAAAGAAAACCGAGGAATGAAACTCTCATCGCCATTATCACTTTATGTGGTTTATTTCACAGTATGGACAAATGATAATGGTATACAATTCTCTCCTGATATTTATCAACGTGATAAGCGCATCGCAGCTTTACTATAAATTCGAGTAAAAACTCTTTATACTTAGCGGCTTATGTCAATATCACTGATACAGCTAAGGTGACGTAATGTCGTTCAAAAGTAATCAACAAGATAATTTAGTGTTAGATGCTCGCACATCTAGACGCCGGTTTTTGCAGCTAGGCTTAGGTACCACTGCAAGTCTCGCAATGCCTAGTGCGTTTGCAAATATACTTGCACAACCTGAACGCAAACTAGCACTATTGAACCTGCATACAGGTGAACGTATTAATGCAACTTATTGGGCTGAAGGTGACTATCAAACCAGTGAATTACATGCGATTAGTCGCGTTCTGCGTGATCACCGTACTGGCGATACGCTTGATATGGATAACAATCTAATTGATTTATTGAATATCCTTCATCACAAAATGAATGGCAAACAGGCATTCCATGTAATTTCAGGTTATCGCTCACCAAAAACAAATGCTAAATTAAGTTATAAGAGTTCAGGCGTAGCGAAAAAGAGTTTACATATGCAAGGTAAGGCTATTGATATTCGTTTACCTGGCCGTGAATTATCAGCCTTACGCTCTACTGCACTAAAACTTCAAACGGGTGGCGTAGGTTATTATCCAAAATCAGATTTTATCCATATTGATACTGGCCGTGTTCGTCAATGGGCTGGCTAACGTCATTGTCAATAAGCTAACATTCTTCAAATAACTTCATAACCAAGCTTTTAAACTTTTCCATTTCTTCACTATATGACTGTTTTAGAAGATAATGTTCTTGCTTAGTTAAGGCATGTAGACTTGACAGTTTTTTGTGAAACTCAGCTTGCTCTTCTACCGATTTAAAGGTTGGACAACCAGGCATACACCGCTCATCCATGCCACATTCATAACTACTCACTTGCTGCTCATGCTGATTAATCAAAGCAAGGTGTCGCTCTAAAGTAGAGGTATGCTCTGGTAATGCGCGCTCTAATAAATAGAGTAAAGCAACCAACCTTTCTGCTTCATGCTGCCACAGTTCTGTCTCTTGCTTCCAAATTGCATGGTCCTGATGCCAGTGTTTATTATCATCCTTTAGTGTTTTTGTGTTGACCATATCTCGACCTCACAATTTTCTAACTTTCGTTAATACCCATAATCAATGAAGGTGCATGTTTCAGTGGAATTTATCATGGGTATAATACGCCTACTTCATTTATTTTACGTAACTAGTTCACAGATATATACCTATGATAAATGAAGATGCAGTTGATTTAATAAGTCTCTTCATCTCCGTGAAAACGGGGATCCAACGATAGTGGTCATTTTCACTCCCCATGGATTCCCATTTTCATGGGAATGACGAAGTAAGAAACATGCACCTTCATTGATTACGGGTATATACCCGTAATCATTCACGATGCAGTTTTTTTATTTCGTCATCCCAGCATGCTTCTAGCTGGGATCTGCTTAATACAATAGATTCTCGATAAGAGCATTCGAGAATGACGGGAGATGTAAGCCCTGCATCTTCATTTATCATAGGTATAATATTTCCAACACGTAGCAATCGAATTTGTTACAGGACAAGATACTAAATTCAACGTAAAATATGCCTAACTTACTATCACCTCTGGAAAAACCATGTCCCAAATCGTTGTCTGTGCCATGTATAAATTTGTCACACTGGATAATTATGTCGAGCTAAAACCAGCTTTACTTGATTTTATGCAATCACATAATATTCGAGGCACATTATTGCTCGCCAAAGAGGGAATTAATGGCACGGTTGCAGGCGCTCGTGATGAGATTAATGCCTTGTTAGATTATCTTCGTAGTGATGCTCGCCTTGCAGAAATTAGCTATAAAGAATCTTTCACCGAAAACATGCCTTTTTTACGCACACGAGTGAAGCTGAAAAAAGAGATTGTCACCATGGGTGTTGAAGGTATTGACCCTAAACATGTGGTGGGCACCTACGTTAAACCAAAAGATTGGAACGCATTAATTAGTGATCCCGATGTTTTGTTGGTTGATACTCGTAATGATTATGAAGTACAGGTCGGCACATTTAAAGATGCCATTAACCCACTGACAAATAGCTTCCGTGAGTTTCCTGATTATGTGAAGGAGCACTTCGATCCCGCCAAACATAAAAAAGTAGCCATGTATTGTACCGGCGGAATTCGTTGTGAAAAATCAACAGCCTATATGAAAGAGCAAGGCTTTGAAGAGGTGTACCATCTTGAAGGTGGTATTTTGAAATACCTTGAAGAAGTGCCAGAAGAAGAGACTTTATGGGAAGGTGAATGTTATGTATTTGATGAGCGCATTACCGTTAATCATCAATTAGAAAAAGGTGTTTATGACCAATGTAATGCCTGCCGACTTCCTATCACTGAAGAAGATAAACAAAGTGAACATTATATTCATGGTGTTAGTTGCCCTCATTGTTTTGATAAAACAACTGATGAACAAAAAGCACGCTTTACCGAACGTGAAAAACAAATGAAATTATCAGAAGCACGGGGTGAAGCTCACATTGGTTCAGACTCGGCTAAAGTGATTGCTACCCACCGAGCAGAAAAGCAACAATTGAAACAAAACCAACGCCAAGCATCTTTGCAAAAACAACATCGCTAACGTGAAAATAGCCTTTTCTCTCTTCTGCTTATTGTTTAGCTATAACACGATAGCGAGTGAGGCTAAGCAAGCGGCAATTGCCAGTGCTCATCCTTTAGCAACACAAGCTGGCTTTGAGATATTAGAACAAGGCGGCAATGCCTTTGATGCAGCCGTTGCAGTAAGTGCTGCATTAGCAGTTGTTGAGCCATCGGGTTCAGGTCTCGGTGGCGGTGGGTTTTGGCTCATACACCGAGCTAGTGACGGCTTTAAAACAATGATCGATGGGCGGGAAACGGCACCGAATGCTGCTCATAAGGATATGTATCTAGACCAAGATGGGAAAGTAAACTCATCGTTATCATTGAATGGACCTTTGGCAGCCGCGATACCCGGAGTTCCAGCTGCACTCGATCACCTTAGCCATAAATATGGTCGTTTAACATTACAACAAACGCTTGCTCCTGCTATCCGTTATGCAAAACAGGGGTTTAATGTTTCCCAGCATTATCAAAAATTAGCTGGTTTTCGGCTTAATGTATTAAGTGCCTCAGCAGAAGCCAAAGAAATATTTCTTCAACATGGTCAAGTACCTAAACTCGACTCGCTCATTATTCAAAATGATTTATCCCACACACTCGAGCAACTCGCCCAACAGGGCCGTGCTGGCTTTTATCAGGGTGAGGTAGCAGAGAAATTAGTACTTGATGTTCAAAAAAATGGGGGTGTTTGGACGCTTGATGACTTAAAAAATTATCAGGTTAAAGAACGTTCCCCCATCATCAGTACGTATCAAGGTTATTCAATCACTTCAGCCGCCTTACCGTCATCTGGCGGTATTGTTTTAACCTCAATACTCAACCAACTTGAACATTTACCACTTGATGCAGCAAATTCGACTCAACGTAGACACCTCATTGTAGAAGCCATGCGTCGTGCCTATTTTGACCGCAGCCGTTATATGGGCGATGCTGATTTTGTGACAGTTCCAAGTCATCAACTTACCTCTAAACTCTATGCTAAAACCCTAGCCACCAGCATAGATATTCACTCAGCTACGCCTAATAAGCAGCTCACAGAAGTTGATACTGCAAAAGGCGAAGACACAACTCACTTTTCAATCATCGATAAAGATGGCAACCGCGTGTCGGCAACCTTAAGCATTAACTATCCCTTTGGTTCAGGATTTGTCGCTAAAGGCACTGGCGTATTACTTAATGATGAAATGGATGATTTCTCAGCCCATATTGGTGCTACTAATGCATATGGATTAACGGGTAACCATGCCAATGCTATTGAGCCAAACAAACGCCCATTATCCAGTATGACACCTACTTTTGTTGAAAATGACAACCGTTTAATGATTATTGGTACTCCGGGTGGTAGCCGAATAATTACGATGGTACTTCTCGGGATTTTAGACTTTGTGGATGGTAAAGATGACAAAACCATCGTTTCTCAACCTCGCTTTCATCACCAGTACTTACCTAATAAAATCCAACTTGAATCTACTGGTTTTAGTGCTCAAGAAATGGAACAATTAGAACAATACGGTCATGAAATTAAATTGCTCAGTCGTCAATATGGCAATA
>WTAY01000061.1 GCA_013139345.1 Methylophaga sp.
CTAGTCGGTGATAGGGTGCGGCGCAGATTCCTCTTTCACCGGTACCTGAGTTGATATCAAATAACTTGGCTGGGCTTAGTTCATTTTCTGGGTCAAAATAAGTCCATAAGGAGTCATCCATCAAGCCATCAGGCATAACGTCTTGTGAGCTATCAAACCATTTTTCATTAGGATAGTGCACAAAGTCATTCTGGCTATGTTGTTCACCAAGGTAGAAGTCGGCAAAGAAATAGTTACAACTCAAACGCTCAAAATATTCACCCAAGGCACTGGCTAGACACGATTTCTCAGTACTGCCTTTGCCGTTGGTGAACATGAGTGGGCAGCTTTTGTCTCGAATATGGACGGAATACACATTGCTGACAGGGTTTAACCATGATGCTTGTTCGATATCAAAACCAAAGGACTTTAGCTTTGTTTGCATCGTAGCAATACTTGTTTCTAAGTCGCTGTCCTTGCCTTTGATATATGTTTTTTCAGTCATGATATTTCACCGTACATCTTCTACAAAAAATTAACCCCCTTAAACAGGGGGTCAATAGCGTTAAATTTAATCTTCGTCTTGTGCTTACTGCTCTAGTGGTTTTTCTTCACCGATGGCACCATCAGAACGAGCCATCAAGTAAGCATAAATCTGGTCACGACCATCCATTACTTTCATATTCGACTTCCATGGAGGCATCATTCCAATTGTGCCCGCTTTTCCGTTTTCAACAACGTTAAAGAACTCTTTCTCAGAAATTACTTTTAAGCTATCTGCTAAGTTAGGACCAACCATTCCTTGAGCATATGCTCCATGACACATTGAACACGAGTTACGGTATAACTTATAGCCAGCATAACTATCGGCATCTAATTTGTTGCCATCAATAACGCTATACAACGCGGCTTCATCTTCATTTTCAGCTGCATTATTGTCCATTTCACTTGTTATATCTTGTGACTCTGTAACAACCTCTTCAACAACAGGTGTTTCTGCAACTACTTCGCCTTCTACATCAGCAGCCGCTTCTTCAGCAACGACTTTTGGTGCAACGACAACAGCACCCGTATAACCATCATTACTACCATTCATTGCTGGCCAAATAGCCATTATGAAAAAGATCCCTAGAGCTACATGAAGTAGTAGTGCGACAAGTGCTTTCATTCCCGTTCCTTAAATTTAGAATATGTAATTCCATATAATATCACTTGAGCCTAATTAACGCCTATAAAGCTCATCCGCCTTACGGAATAATGAGATAATATAAAAATACACCCAAACTATTTGAAGATACAGACCCAACAGCTCCCGTCATTCTCGAATGTTTTTATCGAGAATCTATTGTCTTAAGCAGATCCCAGCTAAAAGCATGCTGGGATGACGAGTAAAAAAACTCTGCACTTTGAATGATTACCCAAATTATTAGAAAGGCGTTATTAGAATGAGTACAGAACAAACATTAATGCAACGTAGTGATTCAAAATGCGAACTGTGTGCCGCAGATAGCAACCTCTCTGTTTATGATGTGCCACCAACAAATGACGGTACTGCTGAACAAGCGGTCTTAGTCTGCCAAACCTGCCTAGATCAAATTAATGCGCCTCACACAATGGATGCAAACCACTGGCGCTGCCTAAATGATGCAATGTGGAAGCCTGTTCCGGCTATTCAAGTCATGGCATGGCGTTTGTTGAAACGCTTAGAATCTGAAGGCTGGGCAAATGATTTGCTTGATATGCTGTATTTAGAAGAAGATGTCCAACAATGGGCTGAGGCTACAGAAACATCTGATGATGACGAAGCAAGCGATCACAAAGACAGTAATGGTGCAGCCTTGTTGGCAGGTGATAGCGTAACGTTGATTAAAGATCTTGATGTTAAAGGTGCTAATTTCACAGCTAAACGCGGCACGATGGTGAAAAACATTTCTTTAACGAGTAATCCAGAACAAATTGAAGGCCGTGTTAATGGCACGCGTATTGTTTTGCTCACTAAGTTCTTGAAGAAATCTAACTAATATTAGTATTTACTACCCATGATAAATGAAGATGCACGTTTCTCACTCCGTCATTCCCATGAAAATGGGAATCCATGGGCAGTGAAAATGGCTACTATCGTTGGCTCCCCGTTTTCACGGGGATGACAAGATAAAAAATATGCATCTCAACCCTTAATTTTATCTCCTCACCCCAGCCCTCTCCAACAGGAGAGGGAGCTAAAGTCTGAGAGTTTTTCTTGGGAGAGTTAATAGCTTAGCTCCTTCTACCTTGAGGGAGAAGGTTGGGATGAGGGTGACCTAAAGCTTATAATCTAACTGTCGCCACGCTTCATATAAAATGATGGCGGTAGCATTAGATAAGTTCAAACTCCGACTATTCGCTTGCATGGGAATACGAATTTTCTGATCTGCTGAAACACTGTCTAATACATCAGCAGGCAAGCCACGAGACTCAGGGCCGAAGAGCAGCACATCATCATCTTGGTAGCTTGCTTGGTTGTGGTTTTGTGTTGCTTTTGTCGTGCAAGCAAACAAGCGTCTCTCTCCCAACCATGATTGGAATGCAGGAAAGTCGGCATGAACCTTCATTTCTGAAAACTCGTGATAATCTAAACCCGCACGACGAAGACGCTTATCATCCAACACAAAGCCCATTGGCTCGATCAGGTGTAGTTGAGCACCCGCATTAGCACACAGGCGAATAATATTGCCCGTATTAGGGGGGATTTCTGGCTCATAGAGCGCGATATGTAACATCGTTAAATACTTCCATGTTGTTTAGTGACATCAACATATAGGGTAAGGTTTTGCCCTGGTTTTAACAAGGTACGATCACTCAGGCCATTCCACTCTCTAAGCTGTGCCACACTGACATTAAACTTCTTAGACACCTTCCAAAGTGAGTCACCACTACGGATTTTATAGTTGACAGTTCTCACTGTTTTACTTGAGCCAGCACTTTTTCCTTTAGTCCAAATAACTAACTTCTGACCAAGGTTCAATGTGTCAC
Organism: Methylophaga sp.; assembly: GCA_013139345.1. Lineage (GTDB taxonomy): Bacteria > Pseudomonadota > Gammaproteobacteria > Nitrosococcales > Methylophagaceae. The sequence goes on from WTAY01000061.1 coordinate 2,992, forward strand.
CCGGCGCCTTGCCATTCCAACGTGTTAACTTTTTAACATCCACTTTATAAGCATTGGCAAGATCCCACCACGTATCTCCTGCAACAACGGTGTGTATCTTTTTGCTACCGCTTTGCTGTTTATTTTGTCGTGTTGCTAACCGTTGACTTGCTGTCATCGGATAGCTAC
>WTAY01000030.1 GCA_013139345.1 Methylophaga sp.
CTTTTTGTTTGCGTGTATTTATAGAGTGTAGATTCAGCAGTAATCACTGTTTGGCGTATTTTCCACTCAGTAGAGCGATCATTAATAGTAATTTCAGCTAAGCAACTTGTTGCATCATCAGCACCTGACTCATTAAGCACCTTGGTCATTGCTGTGATTGCGGTATTGAAATCATTTTCTGTTGTACTACCTTGTTGTCCACAACCTACAAGCAAAACTCTTGGACTGGTGACTCCATCAACATCTTGAAGCAATAGCGTTTGCCCCGTTTTGCCTGTAATATCACCGCGTTCAATAATTTGTTTGATGTAGCCATTACTTTGCTCATTGATAAGCACAGCACTAGGACTAAGTTCACCTTGTTCAAAGATAGCGGTGATCACACAATCTGTTTGGTGTGTTGACGGTGTATTTGCGGTGACAAAATACTGCATTGATTTCTCCTGAGTGTGTAGATGATTTAGACTGCAATTATATTTACGTTCTATTGACTGACCTATTTTAACGAAGACCAACAAATAATGCCTGTAATTCGTCACTTTCTTTCTACTTATTTATCTGTAATTGATCGATATTTGCTCCGAGAATTTGCTTTAAATTTATTCGCGGTGACAAGTGTATTGTGGCTGATCTTTGTCGCGACGCGATTTGCCCGCTATTTAGCACAGGCTGCTGTAGGCAACCTACCCAGTGAGGTTATTTTCACTTTATTAGGGTATAGCTCTTTAGGTGCCTTGTCGGTGTTATTACCGATGGCGACTTTTTTAGGAGTCATGTTAGCGCTAGGCAGAATGAATGCTGACAATGAGATAACCGTCATGTCTGCCTGTGGTGTTCCTCACCGTCGTTTAGTGCGTAATGTGACCTTATTTGCCGGCAGTATTGCTATCGGTGTTGCAGTTTTATCTTTAATTATCGTACCTAATGTTTTATCCGGGCGTTATGAATTAGAGCAACGCGCCAAAATGTCTGCGGATACCAGCGGCTTGATTGCGGGTAATTTTAAAGAAAGCCGCAATGGTGATTGGACCTTTTATTCACAAGGGCTCTCAGAAGATAAGCAAGGTATGGTGAATGTGTTTATCGAAATTCATCGCGATACTCGACCACTCGTGTTTCGATCAGATAAGGGGCGGTTTGAAATTGATAGTGAAACGGGCAACAAATACCTTGTTTTAGAACAAGGCTATCGCTATGAAGGCAAGGCCGGCGATCAGGACTTTACGATAGCAAAGTATAAAACACATAGCCTGATGATTGAAAAAGGTGAAGCCAAACAAGTTCACGAACGACATAAAGCCTTGCCGACCTCCTTATTATGGCAACGCGGTAACGCAAAAGACTTAGCAGAAGTGCAGTGGCGAGTCTCATCGGCAGTGATGACACTTATTTTGTCTTTATTAGCGATTAGCTTAGCCAATGTTGGCCCGAGAAAGGGGCGCTATGCTGGGCTGTTCTCCGCTATTTTGGTCTATATTATTTACAGTAATTTATTAGGTGTAACCCGTGCATGGGTTACAAAAGGCATTATTGCACCGCTGGTGGGCGCGGTATGGGTGCATGTTTTAATGATCCTTATATTAGTGGTCATGGTGAATAAACATAAAATTCGCTATCACTGGTTGCAGTACCAATTAAGAAAACAACAAGAGGCAATGTAATGGGCTTATTACAACGTTATATTGCCAAAACAATATTGGCGAGCACGTTTATGGTGTTATTAGTCCTGCTGGGCTTATACACCTTCATGGACTTTATTAATGAATTAGATGATTTAGGCAAAGGAAACTATCAATTAACTGATATTTTCACCTATATGGCGTTATCAATGCCAAAGCGTATTTATGAATTGCTCCCTATCGCCGCATTATTAGGTAGCGTGCTTGGTTTGGGCAACCTAGCAAGTCAGAGTGAATTGGTTGCAATGCGGGCCGCAGGCGTATCTATCCAACAAATTAATAAGGCTGTCATGATTGTCGCTTTATGTTTGATGTTCGTTGCTGTTTTCATGGGCGAAGTGCTGCGACCGATTACTGAACAAAAAGCACGAGAAGTTCAGTCAATGGCGCAAACAGGCACGGTAGGTTCACGATCTAAACACGGCTTCTGGACGCGTGATGGACTGCATTTCAATCATATACAGAAAATATTGCCCGATGGTCGATTTTCAGGAATATCTATTTATGAGTTTGATGCTCAAAATAGACTACGCATTGTGACTAAAGCGAAAGAAGCACAATATGATGATGACAGTTGGACATTAACAGACGTTATTCAAAGTACCCTAGATGAAAAAGGGGTAAAAGTACGGTCGGTCGAACATGCCCGTTGGAAATCACAACTCAATCCCGGCATGGTCAATGTCGTCGTCGTTCCACCCGAGTTTTTACCTGTCTGGGGCTTGTTGGAATACATCAACTACTTAAAAACGAATCATCAATCAGTAGAACAATATCAAATGGCATTCTGGATGAAAGTCATGATGCCCATTAGCTCTGCTGTAATGGTGTTTCTAGCTGTTCCTTTTGTGTTTGGGCCACTACGGTCTTCACCGATAGGAGGGCGTATATTAGCTGGCGCACTCGTCGGTATTGGTTTCCACCTATTTAATCAGAGTTTCCAGCATATAGGTCTGGTATTTGGTGTTATACCGTGGTTATCAGCGGCAATGCCAACAGCGACCTTTGCACTGTTAGGCTGGTACTTTATGAAAAAGCTTCGCTAGTATATTTGAACAATTAGAAGAGGCTGTGATACTTTCTGCAAAAAGTACGTTATTAATTCTAATTTAACGCTTTATCAAAAATGAACTAACTCCGATTATCTATACTTTTAAAAAAGTATATGAATCAGGGTTTAATGTCATAAAAAAGATCTTAATATTTCAATGTGTAAAATCAGCTTGATGAATTATATCCCCATTACTAGCCCCAAAAATTAATGTAAAAACCGAAACGATTATTGATTTAGTGCTAGGATAAAGCATTACCTGTAAATAGCCTTAATGCAGTGATTATGATGCCCAATGGAATGAGACTATACTTGTGCTATATAAGCTTATACTTTGGGCTTCATTCGATAATGTTAGCTGTGTAATGTTGGAGTATGAAAATGAATGAGAAATCTCAGGATGAAGGTATTATCACGGTACTATTACAGCGCTTTAAAACTCAAAACTTACCTAGGTTATTAATGCTAAAAGAGAAAGTCGATCATGGTAAACCACTTGATGACTTAGATATGAGATTTATGAAAGAAGTGTTTGCTAATTTTGGGCAGATACAACCACTATTGGAACGACATCCAGAATATGAAGATTTAGTTATAAAGGCTGTCCAACTTTATAAAGATATTTCTGATAATGCCTTGGGTAATGAACAGGATTGAATAACCTTACCTCCCTAACTCTATGGGTATTTATGCCAAAATAATTTCATAAGGTAAGGTGGACTAGAAAAATGGATGACCATCCAATATTAATTTTTACTGCTCTACTGATCTTTGTGTATGGGCTATTTTCCAAATTATCTGAACGCTCAGTTATAACGGGACCAATGATATTTATGGTAATAGGTATTTTAGTCAGTCCAATGGTACTTGGTTTATTTGAATTACATGTTAAAGCAAGTGCAGTTAAATTATTGGCTGAAGTTACATTAGTGCTTATTTTATTTGTTGATGCGACCCAAATTAAGCTTGATGATATAAAACAATCAAAGAAAAAAATTGCAGCCAGACTGCTAGGTATAGGTTTGCCTTTAACGATGTTGCTAGGAACATTGATTGCGGTTCCTCTTTTTGATTCACTGAGTCTGTGGGCAATAGTGTTAATGGCGCTTATCTTGTCACCTACCGATGCGGCATTGGGTCAGGCTGTTATCAAAAGTCCTCAAGTGCCTGAGGATATTCGACGAGCAATCAGTATTGAAAGTGGTTTAAATGATGGTATTGCTCTTCCTCCCATATTATTATGTATTGCTGCCTTAGCTGTTGCCCAAGGTATTGATGAACATATGGATGGTGGTTGGGGCACTTTCATGCTAAAGCAATTGATTATAGGTCCTTTAGTTGGGATCTTGATTGGCTGGTTAGGTGGACGAGCTATTGAATACTTCTCTAAAATTGACTGGATGGACCCTTTATTCCACCGACTTGCCGTAGCTTCGCTGGCAATACTGGCTTTTGTGTTTGCTGAGCTAGCTCATGGTAATGGTTTCATCGCGGCTTTTTGTGGTGGTTTGTTCTTAGGCGTTAAGTCTGAAAATATTCGTGAAACGATGCAGGAATTTGGAGAAGCGGAAGGTTTGCAGCTATCATTATTTGTGTTTCTAATTTTTGGAATGACAGCTATTCCCATTGCTTCACAAATATGGTCATTAAACCATTTACTTTACGCATTATTGAGTTTGACGGTTATTAGAATGTTACCTGTCTTTATCTCGTTAACAGGAACGGGAATGGATTTGAAAACTAAGTTTTTTATTGGTTGGTTTGGTCCCAGAGGCATTGCTTCAGTATTGTATTTACTGATTGTTATTGATGAATTAGGTGTTAAAGGCAGCGAAACTATAATATCTATTATCGTGCTTACAATAATGCTGAGTGTAATATTACATGGCTTAACTGCAGTACCTTTCACCAAAGTGTTGGCTGAAAAAATAGATAATAATTAACCTTTCTTTTCTACCTATTCATATATTCCGCTGTATGTGACATTACTCGAGCCCAGCCCTTGAATTATTAATGACTTAATTTAATGGAAAGGGAAGATATAGTTCATCCAAGCAGACATTCTAAGTAAAATTTTCCTCATGATTGCTACATGATGGAAATGTTCAGAATATATGGCTGTTTGGGCATAAGCACCACCAGGAATGGTATCAATATATTGCTGGTAGTCTGGATCAGTAATGTTGATTAATACTGGTATACGACCGGGTCGAGGTGAGCGGGTAAAGTTAATGAGATCACCTGATGCTTGTACCTGACCTTCTTGCATTACAGGCCAAACTTGTTCGACTTCACCAGAAAACACTTGCCCTGGAATACCGTCAAATGCTACTTCTGCTTCACTACCGACTTCTAATCGCAATAAACTATTTTGTCTGAACCATGCGATATAATAATGTGATTCATCATGTATGAAAATCATGACAGGTCTAAGTGGTAAAGAAGCCGCTCTCATACCAGGGCGTAATGTGTTTTGAATGACATAACCATCAGTGGGTGCCCGAACTATTGTTTGGTCTAAGTTGTACTGCGCTTTTGCTAAATCTGCTCGTACTTGAGCGACAAGAGTATTCTCACCACCCACTTCAGCTTCTATAGCGACTCTAGCTTGAGTTCGTTTCGCTACTGCCTCGTTGACAGCCGCTTGCCATTTATTAAGTTCTTTCACCCATCGATCAAGCTCACGTTGTGTTATCAATCCTTTCTGGATCAACTGTTTGGTTCTAGTAACCTCAGCTTGTGCTCGGTCGCGTTCAGCAACCATTTTAGCTACTGATGCATTAGCAACATCTACGCTAGCTTTTAGTTTGGGAACAGCTGATTGCAGTGCATCAGCTAGTAAAGCTTCTTTCTGCGTAACGACAGACTGAAAAGGCGTTGGGTCAAGTTTGAATAAAACATCGCCTTTATTGACGTGTTTGTTACCTTGAACAGGTACTTCAATCACCGTTCCTGTAACAGCAGGTACTATTGGTGTGCTGACAAAATATTCACGACTTATTTCAGAATAAGGATGGTTGTAATTCATTGTGAAAATCAATGCACCAATCAGAATCATGCCTCCCAATACAGCTGTGGGAACTGTCCATTTATTAAGTGGAAGGTTAAACACCTTGAATATAGTGATACAAAATGCGGTATAGGTAAGAATGAGTAATAAGTCCATTATTTATTCTCCTTGTCATTGCTCTCTAACTCAGGCTCAATTAGTAACTCTGTTTCCTTTTGAACATCTTCTAATGGGTTCATTACTGGTATTTCTGCTTCACTCAATATTTCAATCTGAGTGGTTGCTTCAGCAGCGGCTAGCTCAAGTTCATCAATACGAGTAGTAAGTTCAGCTAGTTGGTTTTCGAGGATAGATAATGGATTCTCTTCAGCTTTTTTATTTGAAAAGCCCCAGCCTCGGTCTTCGCGATACAGTGTTGACCAAATCCAGAGAAATGGCCATAAAACATGCAGCGTTAATAAGCTGACCCAGCCAGCAACATGAATGGCATCAAGATGAGGATGATTACGATGTTTTGCTATTTCATAAGGTATATCGTGAATAACAATAATGCCATAAAACACCACGATAACGCTGAAACATAATATACCTAACGCAAGAGTATCTAACATTTCACACCTCCATTGAATTGCACAATTTGGATATATTTAATACTACTACATTTATAAAGTTATGGACTAAATTATATAAATTTGCCAAATAATAATTATTGTTATAACTTTACAGCATAACGTGAATATAGTTTTTGCAAGTGCGCCCACATATAGATTAATGAATTGAGATTTATAATGGCCAAGCAATACTTAAGACTAATGATACTAATTGTGCTGGCATATTCAGGTATGTTACTCACTGCCTGCTCCACACTCCAGCTTGAAGAAGATCGTGAAATATCTATAGCGTTTTCCGATTCATCACATACATCTCTCGGACAACTATTTCCTTCAAAATCAATACCTCACCTAAAACAATCGGGTTTCTTGTTGTTGAATATAGGACAAGATGCGTTATTAAAACGCTTTACGTTACTTAGTGCTGCTGAACAAGCAATCGATTTACAGTATTACATTTGGAATAGTGATAAATCAGGAAGGTTGTTAGCACAACAATTATTGCTTGCAGCTGATAGGGGAGTTCACGTTCGACTGTTATTGGATGATTTTAGTATCGGCGGGCGTGATGATTTTCTTCTCATCATGGATGCCCATCCCAAGATAGAAATACGTATTTATAACCCAAATGCATCTAGAAAAGGAAAAGTGAGAAGGGCACTAGGGTTTATAGGTGAGTTTGGGCGTCTTAATCAAAGAATGCACAATAAATCATTTATTGTGGATGGCAGTGTGGCTATTGTGGGCGGCCGGAATATTGGTGATGAATATTTTGATCTGAACCATGAGTTGAATTTCCGTGATAGAGACATTCTTGCTGTTGGCCCTATCGTTGCTGATGTTGCTAAAAGTTTTGATGCTTATTGGAATAATGAACGAGCATTTTCAATAACAACATTGCTTAAAAACGTTCCAAATAAGGATGAAACTTTAACGTTTAGAAAAGATATTAAAGAAAAGGTACT
>WTAY01000221.1 GCA_013139345.1 Methylophaga sp.
TCATACATCGTTTCTAGCATATCATCGACCAAAGTAGTAATTACCTCGTCGAATTCAATAACTTTCTTTGCTTTTGTCCTTAATCGTTTATCAGGAAACTCAAGAACGGTTAGAATACTCAACTAACTCTCCACTTTTCAAATATCTTAAACACTGGAATTTTATCTGAATTCATCTAAACTTTAAATTCAGATAAAATTTAAATTTATTATGGCAGTATAAACTATGGCTTTTCTAAAAACCTTGGGATTATTGTTTTCATTACTACTCAGTAGCAATATTCTGGCTGATAGCATTAAAATCAACCCCAATCATCCAGATCAATACACAGTAGTCAAAGGCGATACCTTATGGGATATTTCTGGAAAATTTCTGGAAAATCCATGGCAGTGGCCTGAGGTATGGGGTAACAATCCTCAAATTAAAAACCCACATTTAATTTATCCGGGTGATACTGTTTATTTTTCCATGGTTGATGGTAAACCACGACTAAGCTTATCAAAAAACACCCAGATTCTTACCCCTGTTATGAGAGAATCGTCTCTTGATCAAGCCATAAAGCTCATCCCGACCGATGCTATTGCACAGTTTTTAACCTCCCCCAAAGTGGTTGATGATAAAGAACTGGCCCAATCACCTTATGTTATTGACTTTGCAGGCGAACATTTAATTGCAGGTGCGGGGGATCGTGTTTATGTCAGAGCAATCCCCACCCCTAAAAGCCTTGGTTACACCATATTCCGAGCAGGTGAAACTTATAAAAACCCTGAAACGCAAGAAATTTTAGGCTATGAAGCAAAATATATTGCAGATACTACAATTGAGCGAGCAGGTGACCCTGCAACACTAAAAATCATCAAGTCTGATAGTGAAATCCGTACAGGTGATCGCTTAATGGTGAGTACTGAAGGCGAATTGGCATTAAACTTTTTCCCCCATCCTCCAGAACAGCCTATTAATGGCAGCATTATCAGCGTACTTGATGGCGTATCGCAAATTGGTCAATATAATATTGTTGTGCTTGATAAAGGCTTGGTGGATGGCTTAAAAAACGGACATGTACTAGATATTTATCATCGTGGTCGCATAGTTAACGACCCTTACAGCAAGCAAAAAAATGCTGGCATAAAATTGCCTGATGAAATTGCAGGTGTACTAATGGTGTTCCGCTCCTTTGAACGTGTCAGTTATGCCTTAGTCATTGAAGCAACTCAATCGATCCATATTCTCGATCGCGTTCAAACTCCTTAAAAGATTTATACACTGCTGCCACTGACTGTTGAGTAGCAGCTAAAATCATCATTCACTATTAATTCACAAGGATGTGAAGTTATAAGCCCCCCTATCAAGTGACCTCACCTCCCTCCCCTGAACAATTAAGATACTGGCTCGCACTGCTTAGAACACCTGCTATAGGTTGTAAAACGTTTTTAAACACACTTAATTCATTCTCGCCCGATCAACTATTCTGCCAATCCCATTCCACACTCTCTAATCTAGGCCTCAAAGATAAAAGCATAGACTTTATCAAAGCACCCAACTGGGACTTAATTGACTCTGATTTACGCTGGCTAGAACAACCTGACAATGAAGTATTATCCATTTATGATCCGCTATATCCTGCACAATTAAAAGAAATTGATAACCCACCACCACTACTTTTTATACGCGGTAACAAAACACTATTAACCCAGCCTCAGATTTCTATGGTTGGCAGTAGAAACCCTTCTCCTTTAGGCAAGCAAACGGCCATAGACTTTGCTCAGAGCTTGGTTCAACATGGCTTTACTATTACTAGCGGTTTGGCTTTAGGCATTGACGCTGCCAGCCATCAAGGTGCTTTAAATGCGGGCGGTCATACTATCGCCGTGACAGGTACAGGTCTTGACCGTGTTTACCCTGCACGAAATAAAGATCTGGCAACAGAAATAGCCAACTCAGGCGTGCTCATTTCAGAATTCCCCCCCGGAACAACCGCAAAAGCCAACCATTTTCCAAGACGAAACAGAATCATCAGCGGGCTTTGTATTGGACTATTGGTTGTTGAAGCAGCCAAGAAAAGTGGCTCCTTAATCACCGCAAGAATGGCTTTAGAAGCCAACCGCGAAGTTTTTGCCATTCCAGGGTCTATTCACAATCCTTTAGCGCGTGGTTGCAACGCGCTGATTAAAGAAGGCGCAAAATTGGTTGAAAACACTCAGGATATTTTTGAGGAATTAGGTGAATATAATCAACAACCTGAGATAATAAAACAAGAATCATTTAAAACAACACTTGACCTAGAGAAGCAAAATCTATTGAATCTCATAATGTTTAGCCCCACATCAGTAGATTGGTTGGTGCAAGAATCTGGTTTTTCAGTTGAAGTCATTTCATCTATGCTATTAATGCTGGAACTACAAGGTTATATTGCAACCACTGCTGGCGGCTATATCCGAATCAAATAAACAGGTGCTATGAAAGAAAATATTTTTGATGTCTTAATCTACATTTTTGAAAATTATCTGGATGATGACATAGAGTTACTCCCTGATAGCGATGATATTAAAACCGAATTAATTCAAGCCGGTTTTGAGCACGCTGAGGTTAATAATGCATTTGACTGGCTTGAGGGATTAACCGAGCAAAGCATCATGCAACCCAGTATTTCTTCTACATTCCGTATTTTCACTTCTCAAGAAGTCATAAAGCTCGATATTGAATGTCGCAATTTTTTACTTTCTCTTGAACATACCGGAATTTTAATCCCTGCTATCAGAGAAAAAGTCATTGATAGAGCCATGGCAATTGAAAATGAATCGCTCTCATTAGATGAATTAAAATGGACTGTTTTAATGGTGCTATTAAGCCAGTCAGATGATGATCTTGCATTTTCAAGAATGGAAGATATTGTTTACGACTTAACCCCAGCCCTTTTACATTAATAGCCACATGAGTAAAAACCTTGTCATTGTAGAATCACCTGCAAAATGTAAAACCATAGAAAAATATTTAGGCAAAGACTTTCACGTATTAGCGTCTTATGGTCATGTAAGAGACTTAATTCCTAAAGAAGGCGCTGTTGATACGGAACATGATTTCGCCATGAAATACCAGATCATTGAACGTAATCAACGTCATCTGCAAGAAATCACTAAAGCGGTTAAAAAAGCCGACACCTTATATCTGGCAACTGACCCTGATAGAGAGGGAGAAGCCATTTCATGGCATGTATTTGAGCATTTAAAAGCAAAAAAAGCCTTAAAGGACAAAAATG
>WTAY01000071.1 GCA_013139345.1 Methylophaga sp.
CTAATGGATAATCATACCGTTCTATTCGCTGAGGCTCGCCCGTAATAATGTACTCGACCATTAAATTTTTACGGATAAAGGTCAATGTTTTTTCCACTTCAGTTAATACATCAGTATTTAAACTCAAGCTATCAATAATCTTTGTTTCTGTTTTGAACCTACCGATTTGCATGCCAGTTAATGATGATATATTACTGACGAAAAGCAAATACGCGCCAAAGGTCAATTGCTCATTTTTTATAAGCTCGTATTTTTTAAGGATACTAAAAATATCGTCGTTAAACTTTTTCTCTTGATAATGCTCAATTCTTTCAATGAGTTTTATTGCTTTATCTATCGATATATCTTCAAAATCATGCAGAGTATCAATATGGCAATCCCAACTTTCATTCATTGTTTTTAAATGTTCATTGGCTATTTCATTTAAGCTCATCAAATGATTTGAATTATTGACTCGCTTAAAATACCTATTCTTATAAGCAATAGGTTTAATGGGTTGCTCTTGAACGTCAATAACTAAAATTGTCTTTTCTTCTAAAGAAACTTCATTAATATCAACAATAATATTTGGTTGGGTATTTTGTTTAATGCTATTGATGTAATTTTGTATACTTTCTGCGTTAACGGTTATACCCATTATTTTTTCTGAGTCACTAATACCAATAAATATTTTTCCACCTTTGGCATTAGCAAAAGCAACAACTGATTCTATGACTTCTTTTTGAAATGATGTTTTGAATTCTGTTTTCTGGCCTTCACCTTGCTGAATTTGAGCTAATAAACCTTCCATTTAAATAACGTCCGCAAAAGTTTTTTCAGTTTTTCTAAAGTGAATGACTCCCACAATGCACAAAATCACAACAATACTCACTGAGATACTTAATTCGGTTGTATTAAACGCCGTTTTACCTCCGCTAATCGCCCAGCGAAAACCATCAACTACGGCAACCATAGGGTTTAAATAATAAAGCACTTGATATTGTTCCGGCACGATAGTGGAGCTAAAACCTACTGGCGATATATATAGCCCTAATTGCACAATAAAAGGAATGACGAACCTGAAGTCTCGGTATTTTACATTGAGTGAGGCAACAAATAACCCCGCACCTAAAGCAGCAAAAAAACCAAGCAATAGAAACAAGGGCAAAGCAAATATATGCCAGTCAGGCCAGTAGCTGTACCAAGCCATAAGGACTATTAAGATAACAAAGGAGATCATAAAATCAACCGCAGCGACAATCACTGATGCGGCTGGAATAATCAGCCTTGGAAAGTAAACTTTGGAAATCAAGTTAGCATTACCAATCAAGCTGTTGCTGGCATCAGCAAAGGCAGTGGCAAAGAATGTCCAAGGCAACATGGCGGCAAAAACGAAGATGGGATATGGAACGCCTTCGCTAGGCAGTTTGGCAATTTTGTCAAACACGACCACAAAAATTATCATAGTTAATAACGGTCGAATGACTGCCCACAAAACACCGATAATAGTCTGCTTATAACGTACTGCAATATCACGCCATGCGAGAATATAAAATAGCTCTCGATAGCGCCATATATCCACCCAGTAATGGCGTTCAGTTTTTCCGGCTTCTATAGTAAATTGAAATTGCTCTGGTTTTTCCATGAAGGTTGTTACTCTATTGTTATTTTTATTAATTTCAGTAGAGTGCTACTCGTACCTCATCCTACTGGAGTAGGTAACGCGTTACCGAAATGCTATTCCTCGCCACCTTATAACTTGGGGCCAATACTAATTCATCAACCTTTCTACCGTGAAACAACCTTATCAGTTGCGCACTTTTTTAGCTGATAATTGGACCGAGGGTTCCTTCCACTCGCTGTGATAGCATTGTCAGCTAGTCAATATCTCCGCCTTTTTTTGTATCATCACCCCTAGATCCAAACAAAATAACCTGAACGTCACCATCAATAAGGGCAACTGCAGCCTGCTTGATTTTTTGCTTTATTGTTCTGTGATACGTATTTTTTAGTTAAGTTCGACAGGATGGACACACTACAGTACTCGCGGTTGATGTAGACTGCTTCAGCTAACGAGTCTCTCCATGATTAAAGCCTTTAAATAGGGTCATAAATATAATTTTTAAATCAAACCATAGGGACCAATGCTCGACATAGTATAGGTCATATTTTACCCGTGTTTGTAGGCAAGTATCACCACGCCAGCCGTTAACTTGCGCCCACCCAGTAATACCCGCTTGAACTAAATGTTTTTGCATATAGCTGTTAATTTCATGCTTGAATTGTTCGACAAATACTGTCCGCTCGGGGCGCGGGCCGACGATAGACATATCACCTTTGAGCACATTTATAAATTGCGGTAATTCATCTAAACTGGTTTTACGTAGAAACTGCCCTACTCGCGTTGGGTGTTTGTTTTTTGCTTGACCCCAGACGATATCTTTATCACTATCAGTAGGCATGGAGCGAAATTTTAACATTTGAAACCGCTTGCCATTCCAACTAATCCGTTCCTGACGGTAAAATACTGGGCCTGATGAGCTTAGTTTAACGGCAAATGCAATAATTAGCATAAGTGGACTAATTAGCAATAAGATAAAAATGGATAATAGCTTATCTTCTAACCATTTTACAATCGCATTAGCGCCTTTCATCGGCGATACCGACATATTAATCACTGGCATACCGTCGATTTGCGAGACCGAGTGATTCAATAAGTGCAGACTGCTAATATCTGGAATTAAGAGCACTTCTACAGAAACAGAATGCAGCTGTCGACAGATAGCTTCAATTTTATCCATGTCTTTTAAGGACAAGGTTAGCCAGACTTGATCGATATTATGTTGTTCAACATAGTCTACGAGCTGACTTAAGTCACCTAATTTATTAAGTTCGTCAATAGAGCTATTTTCATCACTGAAAAACCCTGATATTTCCAACCCCATCCAGTCTGAAACTTGCACGCGAGCAGCAACTTGAGCGGTTAAAACACTACTGCCGACAAGTATAATATGCCGCTGATTTAAACCTTTTTTACGTAAATAACGCAGGACAAGACGCAAACAAATACGTGATAAGACGAGCCCAACAAACACTAGTCCAAACCATAACCCTAACCAGTGCCTTGAAAATTCTGTCGTGGTTTTAGTAAAGACCATAAACACGAGCAATGCCGTCATCGAGCCACCCCAACTTAGCAGCAACGTGCGTGCTTCCTCAAATAAGCTCTCACCACGCCAGCTTTTATAAACATTAAACGCAGGAAACCACCAAGCACTGAATAAAAAGGCAATGCCAAGTGCATTTAAATAAGAATTAGGCATGAACCCTTGATAGACGGGAAAATTTTTGCTTGCCTCGAGTAGATAAAAGCTAAGCGTGCCACCACTTAATATGAGTGACCAGTCCAGTAGCTTGATTAGAATAACAAGCAGTGTTGCATGTTCACGCATAAATTGTCTCCATTCCCTTAATTACGCAAAAATCACGCCATTTCAAACTGAATCGCTTATTACCTAGGGCTGTATTTTATTTTTCTACGGAAGTAATGTCATACCACTTATCTTTATGTGCTAGATAGCGCTATATCACTTGTTTTTACACGCCTAAAGAAAACTTTCCCGTATGCAGCTTGCGGAGTACGGGAATCAACACGACAAATTTCTGTAATACACAAGCTGCATGCAAGCTACCCTCATTACTTCCAAATACTCATTATATTCGTGAAGTCATCTGTCCACGGCTTCATATCAAAATACAAGGCAGGTTTCTGCCAATTACCTAGTCCTTGTTTATATAAAGGCGCCAAGGCTTGCTCGTTTTTGGCTAAGACAAACCAATCGGTTGCTACGACCAGAGGGATTTCTTTCTGCGGTTTAAATTCCTGAATCAAAGCAGCATAGCCTAATTGCTTAGCATGGTCAGCTAACACTTTTTTCAAGGCTAGATGCCGATTGGTAATATGAAACGCTAAAATACCATTTTCAGTTAATTTACTGAGATAAAGCTGTATCGCTTCTTGCGTTAATAAATGAGTCGGTACTGAATCTGAACTAAAAGCATCAATAACTAATAAGTTAAATTTCTCATCTGGTTCGGCTTGTAACGATAAACGTGCATCACCGATAATCATTGCCGCTTTTGGCGTACATCTCTGTAAATAACTAAAATAGTCTGTATTTTTTGCAATCTCAACAATGACCGGATCAATTTCATAGAATGTCCACACTTGTTGTCGCTTGGCATAACAAGCTAAAGCTCCTGCCCCTAAACCTACAACACCGACTTGCCATTGCTGATTGTTATTATCAAATTCTTTAAATAACTGTCCCATTGGTCCAGGGCGACTGTAATAAGTTAATGGCTCTTGTTCATGCGCACCTAATCGCTGTGCTCCATGCTTGGTTGTGCCGTGAAATAATTCTTTGTATTTTTCTGGTCTACCTTGCTCATTCAATAAGACACTATCACGCACTGATACTACACCAAAGAAGGTACGTTCTTGATAAATAGTATTGGACATGATGGCACGCAGGCCAACAATGAAGAAAATAATAGTCCCTGTAAATAAAGCTAAGCTTAAAGCTTGCTTACGGAAGGCATAAGTTAAACCTGCGAATAGTATCAGCGCTGTACCGATATTATCCATATACACGCCTAAATCAGAAACGCCTAAATAAATAACCCAGCCTAAAACAAAAATTAGCAGCGGAAATACAGCTTGTTTAGCCCAAACTTGCCACTGTTCACCCTGCCAAATTTTATCGGCAGGACGTAATAATAAGGCAGCGACAATCATTATCGGGTATTCATAAATACCATTAAAGATAAATGGGGCGACAAAGGTATTGAACATCCCCCCTAACATGCCAGCAAAGGACATAATTAAATAGTATAAAGTGAGATACCTTGTATGCGGGCGGTATTTAGCCAGCTCTCCATGACAGACCATGACGGCTAGAAAAAATACACTTAAATGTAAGGCTAAATCAACCCAAAACGGCAGTACAGCAGGATTTATAAAAGAGTAGGCAATAAAAGGCAATAAAACGACCGGCTGCAGCCATACTGATACGCGATGAATACCTTTCTCCCAGCGCGAGAAGACCAAGACAAAAGATAAGAGATATAAAGTCAGTGGAATAATCCACAATAACGGCACTGCGGCTATATCAGTACTAACAAAGTTGGTTAACCCCAATAATAGGCTGGAGGGAACAAAAGCGAGCGCGAGCCAGTGTAGCTTGGTTAATAAAGTGGGTTCAGTTTGCGCAGTTTCTGGTTCCTCTGTTTCTGCATTAGCACTACTTTGATAGAAGCGCATAAACAACCAAGCACAGCCGGCTATTAATAAAATCAGGCCAATATAGCTTACACTCCACGTAATTTTTTGCGCACTTAATCCGATATTAGGTTCAATAATAAAGGGATAACTGAGTAGTGCTAATAGGCTACCGAAATTACTAGCAGCATAAAGGTAATAAGGGTCGTGACTAGTATGGTGGCCGACATGCGAGAACCATTTTTGAATTAAAGGCGAAGTAGTCGAAAGTACAAAGAACGGCAAGCCGATAGAAATAAACAACACCGAGACTAGCCAAAGCGTTGGGTTGCTTTCGATTGGCGGAGTCATGATTTCTGGCAGGCCGACAGGCAGGGCAATTAAGCTGATTAATATAAATGCGCCATGCACTTGAATTTGCCGTAAAGGCTTAAAACGGGTGGAAATAAAATGCGCGTATAAATAGCCTAAAAACAGAAGCATCTGATAAAACACCATGCAGGTATTCCACACGGCTGGCGACCCACCAAGCAATGGCAACATAAGCTTGCCAAACAGAGGCTGCAAGATAAACATCAGGGTAGCGCTAACAAAAAGCGTGCCTGCAAATACGAGAATCAAAGAAAGGCTACGTTCTGAGCGAGTGGATGTATTGAGCATGTGTAAAAAAGTCCGAGGAACAGCAATAATAGGGGTATTGTAGAGGGTGTGGCGTTGATTTTCAAAGAAGAGTAAGACTTATTTACACAGAAAACACTGAGAAAACCCTACCTTTGAATGTTTCCTCTGTGTGCTCTGCGCTCTCTGTGGTTAAATACTTTTACCTCTAATCTCGCCTGAAAACTATTTCAAACTCCCCATATATTCAGTAACAGCATTAATATCTTCATCAGACAACATTCCTGCAATACCACGCATCGGCCCATTTTCCCGTGTGCCATCTTTAAACACATGTAGTTGGCGTTGCAAATAAGCGGGGTGTTGGCCTGCTAGCCGCGGCGTTACGCCCATACCTTTTGCACCATTTCCGTGACAACCGAAACACATCAGAGCTTTGGATTTCCCTTGTTTCGCTAATTCCTCATTGCCACCCGCACTTTTATTTTTCAATGAGGAAAAATAAGCGGCTAAATTATTAATGTCTTTATTAGATAATGCAGATGTCATATTTTTCATCATGCCATTATCACGCGTACCATCGCGAAAAGCTCGGAGTTGGTTAGCTAAATAGGCGGGCTTTTGCCCCGCTAGTGTTGGAAAGTTTGAATTTGTACTGTTTCCTTCAGCGCCATGGCAGTTAAAACACATCCCTGCACTTTCTTTACCAGCATTAATATCAGGCTTGGCAATAGCTGTACTGGAAAACAATAAGCCTAAAAAAACACCATTCAATAGTTTTATAATTAATTGCATAACGATTCCTCTTGATACTGGAAAGACAGTATAAATCTTACGCGCTCGGTACCTATTGTTCAAATTTATTAGACTGCATTAGGCTATATTACCGTCTATTATTCCACATTAAATAAAGCGCTAAACTGCTCGGCACTCAACGGACGACTTAATAAATAACCTTGTATTAAATCACAGCCTTCTTGCACTAAAAATTCTTGCTGTTCAACTGTTTCTACACCTTCAGCAACGACTATTAGCCCTAAACTATGCCCCATCGCGATAATCGTTTTAGCAATGATTCTATCATTCTCATCTTCGGATAAATCTTTAACAAAAGACCGGTCAATTTTTAATTTAGAAATAGGCAGATACTTAAGCTGCGCTAAGGAGGAGTGACCCGTACCAAAATCATCCATGGAAATACGAATACCTAGAGCCTCTAATTTATGCAGCGCAGCTAGACTTTCTTGATGCATAATTAAACTTTCTGTAACTTCAAGCTCCAAATTATGAATAGGGAATTTCATTGCCAATAAAATCTCCTGAAACTTTTGAATATTATCCTCATCTAGCTGTTTCACAGATAAATTAATTGCCAAAGAAAACTCAGGGATACCGCTATCCCACCAAGCTTTGCACTGCCGACAAGCCTCCGTGAAGACCCATAAGCCTAAATCCTGAATAAACCCACTTTCCTCAGCAATAGGAATAAAATCATTCGGTGAAATCAATCCTTTTTCTGGGTGCAACCAACGCACTAAAGCCTCAACCCCCGCTAGTTTATTAACTTTTTGACAATACTGGGGCTGATAATGCAGTACAAAGTCACCTCGTGCTAAAGCAATACGCATCCCTGTTATTAAATCCATTTTATATTTAGCTGAATTAGTTAACCCTTCATTATAAAATCGAGCACAACCTCGCCCAGCTAATTTTGCAGCATGCATTGCTGTATCGGCATTACGTAATAAATCACTTGCTGACAATCCATCTTCTGGAAATAAACTAATCCCTATGCTGGTGGATAAAGTAAACTCATAATCTTCGACAAGTATCTTTTTCTTAAATAATGCTAATATTTTACCAATAAGCAACTGAATCGATAAGGCCTCACCTGAATTGCCAGCCAAAATAGCGAACTCATCACTGCTTAAACGAGAAAGAACATAAGACCTATTCAAGACACCGTTTATATTCTTAGCCACCTGCTGCAACACTTTGTCACCAACGTCATGCCCTTGCGAGTCATTAACATCTTTAAAACCATCTAAATCCAACACTAATACAGCTAACTGTTTCTGTTGACTGGCTGAACATGCAATAACTGAGTCAAGCTTTTCCTTAAATAAATCACGATTAACCAATCCTGTTAAAGGGTCGTAATGTGCCAAGCGAAAAAGTGACTGCTCTTTTTCTTGCCTTATAAGCAAAATACCAACAATATGCGCACAAGTTTCTAGCAATTGTTTATAAAAGGTCGAGGGAGTTCTTTCTTCAAAGCTCGATAAAGCAAAAGATCCTATAGCCTTATCTTTCTCTATTTTGATCGGACTAGACCAACAGGCACCAATAGAAAAATCATGGGCAAAAGTCTGTAAATCACACCACCTACAATCATTTCTAGTATTCACTACATACTGCGCTTCATTCTGGTAAACCGCGGTACCACAAGAACCTGCCCTTTCACCAGGCACCAAACCATTTAACAGCGCCACCGCCTCAGGTGGAATAGAAGGTGCAGCTAACACAGTAAGTGACTCGCCCGCTTGATCGTAAACCATAATAGAAGCGACTGCATTAGACACTACCTGCTCAGCGGCTTTACATAAAGCATCTAAAATTTCTCGAAAATCTACATTTAAAGCTACTTTCTCTAAGATTTCACGCTGCAATGCGAGTAACTCCCCCGCTTGTTCAGTGGTAACGTCATATTCTGGACGTAAAGAAATAACTTGCGCTTCCATATCAGACTTCTCCGTTTACTTAATTTATTTGTATATTTAAAACACCCCCCCCTTAGTGCTCCAAACTTACACTCTCAACTTCTGACGCACTATTCTCTTCTCGGTTACTGCTTCTAACAGTATTTCTTTGTTCTTTAGCGCTATAAAGTGCTTTATCTGCTTGAATAAAAATCTGCTCATCTGCTGGAATATCTGCACCAGCATAACTCCGAAAACCGATAGAAACCGTGACACAATCATCAACATAACTTAATTCATGAGCAATATTTAAAGACTCTACGCCCTCTCGAATGGTCTCTAAAAAGCTCAATGACTCTTGCTCATTCATACCTACCATCAATATGCCAAATTCCTCGCCGCCCATTCTGAACACATAATCACTAGGCCGCTTTAATGTCTGCTTCAAAAAAACAGCTACTTCAGCCAAAACGGAATCACCCGCCTCATGCCCATACTTTTCATTATATTTTTTGAAATAATCCATATCCAAAATAGCTAAGGTTAAATATTGTTTATTTCTACGCGCTAGACTAGCTTGATGTGCAATAACTACCTCAAAATACTGGCGATTATATAAAGAAGTTAATTTATCAGTAATAGTCAGCGCCTCCACTGCTTTTCTATCGCTAATATCTCGGACAATACTGCGGTATGCAACAGGGTTATAATCAATATCTAGAATAGGTTCGATCACAGCACTCACCCACTTATCTTCACCATCAGCACTATGCAGCGCATATTCGCCTTCCCACGCATGCCCTGTTTGTATAGAGCGCCAAATTCTAGTGGCTAAAGCTTGATTATCTTCGGCCAAGAAAAAATTATTCTTCCGCCTTATAACCTCTTCTTTCAAATACCCTGTATAGCGACAAAACGCACTACTAATCTCAGTTGTTTTGCCTTCTGAATTAAGGGTTTTAATCATCATATTTTGATCGATAAGATGCTTATAGCTCATTAACTCCAAGTTAACTTTAGTAAACATTCTAACCACATAAAAATAAATAACAACAGCAGTCAAAATGGAAAAAAACAGCAATA
>WTAY01000024.1 GCA_013139345.1 Methylophaga sp.
TATTATTTGGTGCATTAATGGTTGTCACTGGGCCAACGGTTATTGTTCCAATGCTCCGCACAGTGCGACCTAATGCCACTATTTCTAACATCTTACGCTGGGAAGGCATTGCCATTGACCCTATTGGTGCTATTCTCGCCGTATTAGTATTTGAGTTCATTCTTTCTAGCCAAGGGCATGGGGCAACATCCTTAACACAGACCCTAATGATCTTTGGGGAAACCATACTTGTGGGTGCTGTTATCGGTGCTATTTCTGGTTATTTACTCGGTCTTGTTTTACGCAAACATCTTATGCCTGAATACCTGCATAATGTGGCTACATTAACACTTGTTTTCGCTGTATTTGCACTATCCAATCACCTTTCTGAAGAGTCAGGATTATTAACTGTAACGATTATGGGAATTTGGCTTGCCAACATGAAGGATGTTGTCATTGAAGACATTCTTGATTTTAAAGAAAGTCTTAGCATCTTATTAATTTCCGGACTATTTATTCTATTAGCCGCACGTTTAGACTTTGCCCAGTTTGAAGCCATCGGCGTTGCTGGCTTTATGCTTTTCCTTGTAATTCAGTTTATTGCTCGACCTGTTAAGGTATTTATTTCAACCATTGGCTCTGACTTAACGTGGCAAGAAAAAACATTAATTAGTTGGATTGGTCCACGCGGCATCGTAGCGGCAGCCGTTAGCGCCCTCTTTGCTCTTAGACTTCAAGATTTAGGTATTGAAAATGCAGACTTACTTGTTCCTCTAGCATTTACCATTATTATCGGCACTGTTTTTTTACAAGGATCGACAGCAAAATTTATTGCCAACAAACTTGGTGTTGCAGAACCTGAAGATAAAGGTTTCCTAATTATTGGAGCAAACCCAGTCGCTAGACTAATTGCAAAAGCGCTGAATGATAACGATTACCGTACTCGCTTAACGGATACTAGTTGGAGCAATGTAAAAGATTCACGAATGGAGGGTCTGGATACTTATTACGGCAATGCTGTTTCAGAACATGCAGATCGCCATCTTGATCTCATCGGCCTAGGACAAGTGCTTACCTTAACGCCACAAAAAGAACTGAATGCACTTGCAGGCTTACGCTACCGTTCAGAATTCGGTAGTAATCATATTTTCTTTTTATCAACAGATGGCGATGAAAAAGGCAGTGGGTCACGTAAAGCAATTAGTCACAGTGCCAAGGTGCTGTTCGGTGCCGACGTATCCTATGCCAAGTTGGCTAGTTTAATTAGCCAAGGTGCCAGCGTAAAACAAACAACATTAAGCGAAAACTTTGACTACGAAACCTATCAACAACAATACGGTAGTCGTGCTTTACCTTTGTTTACCTTTGATCATAAAGGCAAAATACGGTTCTTTACTGAAAGTGACACTATCGAACCTAAGCAAGATTGGACTATTGTGTCTCTTATTCAAGAAGAAGCAGATCAATAATCAATGAACCTGTGGCAGCTCTCAATGCTTAATTTTATCTCCTCACCCCAGCCCTCTCCAACAGGAGAGGGAGTTAAGCCTTAGCACCTTCGCCCTCAAGGGAGAAGGCTGGGATGAGGGTGACAGTTTTAATAACGCTAAAATCAGAACGTATCAATAAACTTCCTGCCAGCATTCTAGCAGTTGCCTTGTAGCATATTGATAATCGTCAGCCTGAGTAATTGCTGAAATCATAGCGACAGAGCCGACACCTGTTTGTTTTAATTGCTTTGCTCGCTCTAGATCAATGCCGCCAATCGCAACAAGCGGATAATGCCCCGACAGCATATTCACCCACAAGGCTAACCGTTCAATTCCTTGCGGTGAAAAAGGCATTTGCTTACTGTTTGTTTCAAAAATAGGCCCTAATGCAATATAACTGGGGTTAATGGCTAATGCCCGTGCTAACTCCCAATAAGAATGTGTTGAAATACCTAAACGTAAGCCTGCTTTGGCAATCTCTGTTAATTGGGCATCATGTAAATCTTCTTGCCCAAGGTGCACGCCATAGGCACCTGCCTCGATTGCATCTTGCCAATAATCATTAATAAATAAGGCAATGCTTTCATGCTTAGCAGCCGAATCAACAGCATGTTTTATCTGAGGAACACGTTCAGCCTTGCTCGCTTCTTTCATTCGTAGTTGAAGTGTTGAGACTCCTTCATACAAAAGTTTATCGATCCAATCAACGTGATCCACTACGGGGTAAATACCTAGATTATCGTCACATGATGGAAAGCGACTTTCAACACCGATATGCTCCGACTGATAACACAGCTTGGGCATATCTTGTAACTGAACAGGGGCGGCGCTATGTGATAAGACATTATATGGACCAACACCTTGTGCTGTTCTTATTCCTCTAGAAACATATGTTTTAGCCAATACCACAGCGTCACGAATGTCTTGCCTAAAAGCAAGTTGGCTAGCAATACTGCTCGCTAAACAACAGCCCGTTCCCCGTACTGATTTTTGCTGCTTTTGCTGATAACAATAAAAATGCTCTTGAGCATTCACGAAGTAATCTGTAGCCCACTCATCAGAAGAGTGACCCCCTGTTACCAAACAAGATGCTAGCCCTTTATCTAATAACCGCTGGCTGGCTGAAGTTACTTCAGAATGACCATCAGTAAGTAAGATTAGCTCTGGCAAGTTAGGCGTGATAATAGTTATCTTGGCTATTAATTCATCTCGAATAAATGTAATAAGCTCTTTGTCGGCATAAATACCACCTGATGTAGCAGCAAGTACAGGGTCAAAGACAGTTGGAACTGCATGCTGATCTAAAATCGTTTTAATACAACGTGCAATCTCAAGACTCGGTATCAAGCCTATTTTAATGGCACTGATCTCAAAATCAGCCACACAGCATTGATACTGCGCCATAAACTGTTCGCGACTCAAAGCGCCTAACGTTATCAAACCTTGACTGGTTTGCTCCGTTAAACACGTTAGCAATGGAACGGGATGAGCGTCATGATGTTGAACGGTTTGAATATCAACAGAGATCCCAGCACAACCTTGAGGATCAAGGCCACCAATAAGGAGTACTGCTGGTTTTATCGTATTGCTCATGTTTGCTGCCAAATAGGTTGATCAAGTGTAGGGGTGCTGGGTTTAGCGCTATCACGCTTAGGCATCACACCCGCTTCATAACCCAATCGACCCGCGTTAATGGCTTGTGCAAAAGCCCCCGCCATTTTTGCAGGTTCAAGTGCCTCTGCAACAGCGGTGTTAAGCAAAACACCATCGTAACCTAGCTCCATAGCTTGTACAGCATCAGAAGGTTTACCGATACCGGCATCAACAAGCAGTGTGATATCTGCAAGGCGGGAGCGAATTGTTTCTAAGGCATAAGGGTTTATCAAACCTTGCCCTGTTCCAATCGGTGAGCCCCATGGCATTAAGACTTCACAGCCTAGATCGGCCAATTTCTGACATAACACCAAATCATCCGTACAGTAAGGAAACACCTTGAAACCTTCAGCGATTAATACTTTGGTCGCCTCTACTAGAGCAAAGGGATCAGGTTGTAGATTATAACTATCACCTAATACTTCGAGTTTTATCCAATCTGTATCAAATAACTCACGGGCTAAACGTGCTGTTTTTATCGCTTCTTCGGCACTATAACAGCCTGCTGTATTGGGCAATAAGTGACAATCAAGATCTTGAATTATCTTCCAAAATTGCTTGCCACTTTTTGCATCCGTCGATGTTTGACGGCGAAGTGATACGGTAATCACTTGTGATTGTGATGCCTTAATGGCATCAATCATTACTTGAGGTGATGGGTATAACGCGGTGCCAATAAACAAACGACTTTCAAGCTCGGTACCATAGACCTGCCAATTAGATGCTTGCATATTACCCTCCACTAATTGCTGCGAGCACATCAAAAGCATCATTTTCTTTCAATATTGTGCTGTCATATCGCGACTTTGGAACAAACTCATCATTCAGTGCCACAATAAATCGACCTGTAAATCTGTCACGCTGTTGTAAATAATCTGCTACTGAAGATCCTTGTTTAACGGAAGATGGATCACCGTTAAACGTAATCGTTATCACATCAGGCATGGTAATAGTCTCCAAAACTAAGTTGTCCTAAATTGCCATCTAAGATCTTTAAAAAGTCATTAATAATTGCCGGAGAAAATAAATAGCCATGACGGTAAAAGCCATTAATTTGAAAGCCCCACTCTGTTCGTTTTATCGTTGGCATATTGTCGACCATCGCCGGTCTACAGTGTGCAGACATTTCTAACACTCTCGCCTCGGCAAAGCCTTTATGCAGACTATATAGCGCTGACATTAACTCTAAGCCAGAACGCACACTGACTTCCGACATATCATCACTCTCGATGACGGTTGCCCCTAATACATATTCATTATTAGGCCGTGGCGCTAAATAAAAAGGATATCGAGGGTGAATCAAACGTATCGCATGTTTAAAATCAACCTCAGGTGCATGCACACGAATAACTTCACCTCGAACGCTTCGCAACCCTGTTAGATCGTGTTTTGCACCATTACCACGACAATCAATCACCTCATCATAGTCGTCATAACTACGCTCAAAATACTGCTTTGATAAGGATGTAATGCTTTCTTTACTAAGCTGTAAAATATCTTCACATTGCTGCCAGTTACAGTGTTTATCTTGCGTTAAAATATCCGTTAAAAGTTGGTATAAATGACGGTTATCTAAGCAAGATTCCTGTTCAAAAAATAGGGCTTGATCAAACTGTTCTGCTAAGCCTGATTCTTTTTCACTCAATTGCTGTTTATCTAATACTGAAAAATCATCGTTATCAAGGGTATGTTGTGCGCGGCGAGTAAATCGTGCTATTTCAGCCTGATCACCCGCATGAGCAACAACTAAGGTGCCATTATTCTGATAAAAAATCGGCTCTGGTAATTCAGCCAACCACTGCGGCCATAATGCTAAAGACTTTAAACCAATCTCTTTGACCATCGGTTCAGTACTAATCGCTTCAGTCGCAGGAGAAACCATTGCAGCAGCAATAAAGCCGGCGCTATCGCTCCCCTGTTTATCATCTCGCGACAATAGATCAACTGAATGTCCTAGGCGTAACAACCGCCAAGTGAGTAAGCGGCCTATAAGACCGCTTCCCACAATCAGATACTGTTTGCTATCTGAACTCACTGTCAATCAGCCTACTCGTTAACTTGGTGGTAAATTTTACTACCACCTGCTTTAAACTCTTCTGACTTCTCTGCAAACGCTGCTTTCACATCATGAGATATCTTCATTGAGCAGAACTTTGGCCCACACATTGAACAAAAATGAGCCACTTTCGCACTTGGCTTTGGTAAGGTTTCATCATGATATTTACGTGCTGTATCAGGGTCTAAACCAAGATTAAACTGATCTTCCCAACGGAACTCAAATCGTGCTTTTGATATTGCATTGTCACGAATATCAGCACCCGGATGACCTTTTGCCAAATCAGCCGCATGTGCCGCTAATTTATAGGTAATAATTCCAACTTTAACATCGTCTTTATTCGG
>WTAY01000122.1 GCA_013139345.1 Methylophaga sp.
AATAAGTCACGATTAGCATGCGCCCAGCCGTAATATTGGGTGTTGGCGAGTTCGACATAATCAGCGCCCAGCTCTTCTGTCATGGCTAAAATGTCGGCCATTTGGTGAATATTTTCACGATGAATAACTACGCATAACACCATCGGGTAGCCGTGTTTTTTAACTAAGCGTGCGACTTCTTGTTTGCTGTGAAACGATTCGGTACCAGCAATATGATCGTTTAAATCTTGGGTGCTGGCTTGGATGCTGACTTGGATATGATCTAACCCTGCATCTTTTAGCTGAATGATTTTTTCTTCCGTTAGGCCGTAGCCTGAGGTGATTAGATTAGAATAATAGCCGAGTTGGCGTGCATGTTGGACTAATTCAGGTAAATCTTGGCGGGTTAGAGGTTCGCCGCCAGAAAATCCGAGCTGTACTGCGCCCATTTTTCGAGCTTCAGAAAGTACACGTTTCCAATCGTCTGTGCTGATTTCATTGCTATGTTTTACGTAATCGAGCGGGTTAGAGCAGTAGGGGCATTGCAGGGGGCATTTATAAGTCAGCTCTGCTAATAACCAGCGCGGAGGGGTGATGTTAGTTTTGTTGGATCCAGCCATTGCCTAGTGCTACCTCTAAAAAGCCCGAAATATCGTTTTTTAAGCCTGTGGTGGCGAATTTTTCTTCCAAATCGGCAACGAGTTGATCTAAGTTACGTGTGCCATCGCAGAGTTTTAATATTTCTGCGGAACTTTGGTTTAATTCCACCATGCCTTCGGGATAGAGTATAACATCTTTTTGTTGAGCTTCTTCCCACTGTAGGCGGTGCATAGGGGAGAATTGGATTTTTTGTTCTGGGTTAAGGCTCATATTATTCTGCTTTGGTGTTTTGATTTAAAAGTAGAGCAGCCTGTAGGGCGAACTTTAGTTCGCAATTTATGCAGATATTTCTATGGAATGTAGACTCAATAAAGCCCGCCCTACGGATTAATTAATCTTCAACATTAAAGTACGGAGGCATATCATTGATATAGGCCATATACATGGCGTCAGCCATGCTCCATAAAACATTTAATTTGAATTTTAAAATTTCCAGCATACGTTCTTGTTCTTTACGTGTTTTGTAGTAGTCCAGCGTGATTTCTAGGCCATGCTCTACATCGCGGCGTGCTTCAGATAAGCGTTTGCGGAAGTAAATATAACCTTCTTCTTCTACCCAAGGGTAAAGCTCAGGCCAGTTACTCAGACGTTGCTGGTGAATCTTTGGCGCGAATAACTCCGTTAATGAGGAACTAGCTGCTTCATGCCACTCTGAATTGCGGGCAAAGTTCACATAGGCTTCAACGGCAAATCTTACACCCGGTAAAACATGTTCTAAAGAGGTGACTTCTTCGCGCGTCATGCCGACTGCAATACCGAGTTGTATCCATGCTTCGATGCCGCCTGGGTCACCTGGGTGTCCATCATGATCCAATATGCGCTGTGTCCATAAGGCGCGTGTCTCACGGTCTGGGCAATTAGCTAAAATATTGGCATCTTTAATAGGAATCATGATTTGATAATAAAATCGATTCGCGACCCAGCCTTGTAGTTGTTTTTTAGTGAGTTTACCTTCATTCATCAAGGTGTGCATAGGGTGATGAATGTGATAAAACTTTTCCATGTCGCGCAATTTAGCTTCAAATTCTTCGCGTGTCCAAGGTGTTTGCTCTGTCATAGTTATAGCTCGATATTCATGTTGTCGAATGATACCTCTATACCGTGTTGGCTCAGTATAGCGCGTTCCTCTGATTCATCATTGAGAATCGGATTGGTGTTATTAATATGGATTAGCACTTTGCGGGGTTTTTCGAGGGTATCTAAAAATTCGATCATGCCACCTTCCCCTGACTGTGGTAAATGTCCAATTTTTCTGGCCAATAAGGGCCGGCCAACGCTGGCAAGCTCATCATCAGTCCAAAAGGTGCCGTCTACCATGACGCAGTCTGCTTCAGCCATGGCTTTTTCGACATGCGGTTCTATTAAGCCTAAACCTGGTGCGTAGAAAGTGGTTTTTCCAGTCGAGATTTGGCGAATAATCATGCCGATATTATCACCCTCGTGCGGATCGTTTCTGTGCGGTGAATAAGGGGGGGCTTTGCTTTTAAGAGCTAAAGCAGTGAACTCAAGGTCATCAATATTGGGTATAGTAAAGGCATCACCATTTAAGGGGATGGAGTGCTCGTTAACACCGCAGAAGTGCTCTAAAATATTAAAAATAGGAAAGCCAGTGGTTAAATCTTGCTTGACCATCTCAGTGCAATAAATATTCAGCGGGTCGCCTTCACGAAGAATCAGTAGGCCTGTAGCATGATCGATTTGCGAATCAATGATCACAATGGCTTCTATGCCGGTACCGCGGACTTTATTTTTAGGATGAATTTCTGGGAAATTTTCTAATTGCGCACGTACATCAGGGGAGGCATTAAATAACACCCAGTGTTCACCGTCGGATGACACGGCGATAGAGGATTGGTTGCGTGTGCTGGCTTTGATCGTGCCTGCTCTTACGGCTTTGCAATTTGGGCAACTGCAGTTCCATTGTGGAAAACCACCGCCAGCGCCTGATCCGAGAACTCTTATTTTCATGATTTTCTTATTATATGTAGAAGTAGTAGACAAAAAAAAGGGCTCAATAAAGAGCCCTTTCGTTTCTAAACCGAAAGATTAACGGTTGTAGATATACATAGTTACTTCAAAACCAACACGTAAATCAGTATAAGCAGGTGTTTCCCATTTCATAAATTTCTCCGGATTAATATTTAATTTTTATTA
>WTAY01000044.1 GCA_013139345.1 Methylophaga sp.
AAAGAGAACCTTTTCCAATTTGGTTTAGCACCAGAAGATGATGCAATTGCTGCTGCCAACTATGCAAGCCAACAAGATTACCAACGTACCGTTGTTATTTCTCCAGCCAATAACTGGGGTAAGCGTATTGCCACAGCCTTTAGTGACCAATGGTTAGAAAATGGTGGCATTCTACTAAATCACACCAACTACGATGCTAAGCAACACGATTTTTCAGCAACAATCAAACCTTTATTAGGGCTTGAAACAAGCACGCAACGTTATCATTCATTAAAACAAACGTTAGGTGGTAAATTAGAGTTTGAACCCCGTCGTCGCCAAGATATTGATTTTGTGTTTATCGTCGCCAAACCACTTAAAGCACGACAACTACTTCCTCAGCTTAAGTTTCACCGCTCAGGAAGCCTGCCTGTTATTGCAACATCTCATGCATTTAGTGGTAAAGAAAATAGTCAGCAAGACATTGATCTAAATGGCTTGTTTATTAATGATATCCCATGGATGTTTACTGATACAGCAGTCAACGATCCAATTTATACGTCTTTACAATCAAACCCGCCTAAAAACTTTGAACGCTACCTTCGTCTTCATGCGCTCGGGGCGGATGCCTATCAGCTAATTCCCCAACTCAATAGTTTAAGTCGTTCAAGTGACCTAAGCTTTGCCGGTGCAACCGGTATATTGTCTATCACCGAATCAGGGCAAGTTCATCGAGAAACACGTTGGGGGAAATTTAGCCACGGAATCCTGACAGCATTGCCTGATACTATCGAATAATGAAGCCGGAACTTACGATTGGCCAACAAGCAGAACAATGGGCTAGCGACCATCTTCAGCAACAAGGTCTCACACTACTCACAACAAACTATTATTGTCGGCGGGGTGAAATTGATTTGATCATGCAAGAGCAAAAAATATTGGTATTTGTTGAAGTCCGCTACCGAAAATCTAATACCTTTGGCAGCGCCTTAGAAAGTGTGGACCGTAAAAAACAAGCAAAGTTAATTTTCACTGCTGAACATTATTTGCAACAACAAACATCCTCTTTTTCTGGCTACCGGTTTGACGTTGTCGCTATTTCACATGAAAAAAGAAAACCGATAATTACGTGGGTAAGAGATGCCTTTCAAGTTAATTAAAGGCACTTCTATTAATTTCTGTAGTCAAAACGGCTGCAAGCAGTAATACTAATCACTTCAAGAACACAAGGACATCATCATGTTAAAACTTAAATGGGCACTCATCTTATTGATTCCTCTTATATTGTTACAAGGTTGTGCAACCGCTGTCGTAACAGGCGCAGCTACAGGTGCCTCGCTAGTACATGATCGCCGTTCTGCTGGCGCAGTGCTTGATGATCAAGGAATAGAGTTTAAAAGCTCGTATGCCTTGTTTTCTGATAAAGAAATATATGATCAAAGCCATATCAATATCACCAGTTACAACGGCATAGTCCTCATTACAGGTGAAACGCCGACAGAGGCGTTAAAGCAACAAGTGTCGGCTAAAATTAAGGCAATACTTAAGGTTCGTCGAATCCATAATGAGCTCATTATTGCAGCACCAAGTGCTTTACCATCACGCAGTAGTGATACATGGATTACATCAAAAATTAAAACTAAAATGACAACAGATAAACGTGTTGATCCCTTCTATATCAAGGTGGTGACTGAACATGGTATCGTTTATTTAATGGGGGTAGTCAGTCATGCTGAGGCTGATGCAGCAATTGAGATTGTGACAAAATCTGCCGGTGTGCAGCGTGTTGTCAAAATATTTGAATATACTGATTAGTACATCGTTAAAAGTGTAAAGTCATCCCCTAGCTCAGGGGATGACCATTCATAATATGTTATTAAAAAGGTTTAACGACTGCCAAGATAACGACTGAAATTAAAATAAATACAGGTAATTCATTAAACCAGCGATAGAAAACATGTGATCGTTGATTTGCATCATTCTTAAAGTGCTTTAGTAAACGCCCACAATAACCATGATAGGCGAACAGTAGAGCAACAAGCGTTAGTTTTGCATGTAACCAATGCATTGCCGCAAGTTGTTCTAGTGTGTAATAACTGAGTAACCACCCACCAAAAAATAACGCTAAAACAGCACTTGGCGTCATAATCCCACGATATAACTTCCGCTCCATAATTTTGAAACGTTCATTACTGGCATGATCATCACTCATCGCGTGATACACAAATAGCCGTGGCAAATAAAATAATGCAGCAAACCATGTCACTACACAAATGATGTGAAAGCTTTTAACCCACAACATTTCCTACTCCTTTCTAATCAATGTTAATATCATATACCCATAATCAATGAAACATGCATCTTCATTTATCATGGGTATATTATTCAAATATGGAGGTTAGCATGTCAAACAATAACTCAGATGAACGTCGCCGGTTTAGTCGTATCCCGTTCGAAGCAAAGGCTCATCTTAACTCCCATAAAGGTGAGTTACACCTTAATTGTCATGTTATTGATGTATCACTAAATGGTATTTTACTTAAAAAACCTGATGCATGGTTAGGAGAAATGAATGATCACTATACAATTGATCTTCTACTAGAGAATGCCCAACTTGTTATAAAAATGGATACAGATGTCGCTCATATTGATGATGACTCCATTGGCTTCACCTGTACTCATATTGATCTTGATAGCATCACTCATCTTAAACGTCTGGTTGAACTTAACCTTGGGGATGAAGGTTTACTCAACCGCGAACTATCAGCATTAATTCATTACTAGGGCTAAGCGTTTATCATCGCATCAATTGCTTCTGATAAATGTCGAACAGCAATAACGTTAATACCCTTAATTGATTTTCTCGGCGCATTTGCGGCCGGAACAATTGCATGAGCGAAACCATGTTTCGCTGCATCACGAATACGCTCTTCACCCGCTTGAACAGGTCTTATTTCTCCCGTCAAACCTACTTCGCCAAATAGTATCCAGTCTCGAGGGATAGGCTTATTTCGTAAACTGGATATCACCGCAGCAAGTACCGCTAAATCAGCACCTGTTTCACTCAGTTTTACCCCACCCACGACATTGATGAATACATCCTGATCACTGCATGTGATTCCGCCATGGCGATGTAAAATTGCCAATAACATCGCTAATCTATTTTGATCTAAGCCAACAGAAACTCGGCGAGGATTACCCAGTGGACTATCATCTACTAAGGCTTGAACCTCAACCAACATCGGTCGGCTACCTTCTCGGATCACGGTCACAACACTGCCAGAAAGTGAATTTTCACCTCGTGATAGAAAGATAGCAGAAGGATTACTGACTTCTTTCAAGCCCAACTCAGTCATACTAAACACACCAAGTTCATTAACCGCGCCAAAACGATTTTTCACTGCGCGTAAGATTCTAAACCGTGTTGATGTATCACCTTCAAAATACAATACACTGTCGACCATATGCTCCAGCACGCGAGGCCCAGCTAAGGCACCCTGTTTGGTAACATGGCCAACTAATATTAAGGTTGTACCGCTTGATTTTGCAAAGCGAACTAATTGGGCTGCACTCTCACGAACTTGGGCAACAGTGCCGGGTGCCGATTGTAATAATTCAGTGAATACTGTTTGAATAGAGTCAATCACCATCACCTGAGGTTTTCGACTATGTGCTGTTGCAATGATCTGCTCGATATGTGTTTCGGCTAACAGATCAACGGGAGTTTTCTCTAACTGTAAGCGTTCAGCACGTAGGCGAATTTGTTGTAATGATTCCTCACCACTGATGTATAACGGGCTAATACCTGAGGTTTTAGCCATTATCGCCATAGCTTGTAATAGTAATGTTGACTTACCAATACCGGGGTCACCACCAATAAGGACCACGGAACCAGTGACTAAACCACCGCCTAAAACGCGGTCTAATTCAGATAAACCTGTTGTCCACCGTACTGCTTGTTCAGAGGTAACCTCACTTAAGGATTGAACTTCGCTCTTTTGCTCTCCCGCATAGCCCGTATGTTTTGCAATCGTTGTCTGGCTTGTAGCCGTTGATGATGCCAGTTGAACTTCTTCTTCTAAGCTATTCCACGCTCCACAATCAGAACACCGTCCTGCCCACTGTGGAGTTTGAGCGCCACAGTCCTTACATCGATAAAGTCGTTTAGGCTTCGCCATCTTTATATTCCCTCAGAACTCTATCACTCACTTGGCAAACTAACTCATACGGGATTGTATTCGCTTGTTTAGCCACACGTTCAACAGCTAAATCATCACCCCACAACGTCACTTTTCCACCTATCGATACATGGCTGAATGATGAAATATCAACGGCAATCATGTCCATCGATACACGTCCGACAACTGCGGCAGTGTTACCTTGAATTAAGACAAAGCCCGAGTTTGAGAGTTGGCGACTATAACCATCACCATAGCCAATACTCACTATCGCTATTGTCGCATCACTTTCAGCCGTCCAATCACCACCATAGCCCACTTGGTCGCCTGCTTTTAATTCTTGAATAGCCGTTATCACCGATTGAAGATGCATAACTGGCTTCAAACCTAAATCCTGTGCTGATTGATTATCGAAGGGAGCAATTCCATATAACATTAGCCCTGGACGCAACCAATCGCCATGACTTTCAGGGTACGATAATATCGCGGCAGAATTAGCCATGCTTGTTGGGAGTTCATCTTGAATCATCAACTGTTTTAATTGATTCAACTGCTGTGTATTTCGCTCGTCGTCAATCACATCAGCATTGGCAAAATGACTCATCACGCCAATTTTATCTGAAATATTTGAACTGGCAGATAACCGCTGTAATGCACTGTCGACCTCATTCAGCGCCAGGCCTAAACGATGCATTCCTGTTTCCACCATCAGCCAACAAAAGTGTAATGGCATCGTTAACTGTGCCGCGTCTAGCAAGTCAATTTGTGATTCATTATGAAACACTAAGGAAAGGGAATGTTTAGCTGATGTATGTAAATCAGGTGCGCTATTAACACCTTCCAAGATCACAATCGGCAGGGTAATACCTGCTGCACGTAGTTGTACCCCTTCTGACAGCCTAGCTACAGCAAATGCATCACTATCAGCTAATGCAGATGCAACCTCAATAGCACCATGCCCATAGGCATTGGCTTTAATAACTGACATAACGCGGCTATTGGGCGCGAGTTGTTTAACCCGTGAAAGGTTATGTTTAAGTGCCGCTAGATTAATTGTGGCAACAGGATATGCTTGCACAACTACTCAGCACCATAATCGTCATAATTATTATAGGCAAAGTTCTCAAAACGAGTGTATTTACCTTGGAATGTCAGAGCAACGGTGCCAATAGGACCATTACGCTGTTTAGCGATAATTATTTCTGCTTTACCTTTCTCTGGAGAATCTTCGTTATACACTTCATCACGATAGATAAAGACAATCAAATCGGCATCTTGCTCAATCGCACCAGATTCACGTAAATCTGACATGATTGGACGTTTATTAGGGCGCTGCTCTAAACTACGGTTCAACTGAGATAGGGCGACAACTGGAACATTAAGTTCTTTGGCCAGGGCCTTTAATGAGCGAGATATTTCAGAAACTTCAGTGGTTCTATTCTCACCTTTACCAGTACCCTGCATCAACTGAATATAATCGATAACAATTAGGCTTAAATCGCCCTTAGCTTTTAACCGTCTAGCACGAGCACGTAACTCTGTTACAGTTAATGCGGGCGTATCATCAATATAAAGTGGTGCTTGATTCAGTATTGAAACCCCCGATGTTAGCCTTGGCCAATCATCGTCATTTAACTGACCTGTTCTTAATCGGTGTTGATCAATTTGCCCCAGCGATGACAACATTCTCATCGCCAATGCATCTGCGGGCATCT
>WTAY01000017.1 GCA_013139345.1 Methylophaga sp.
GTTGTTTGCGCCAGCTGGCTGGTTGCATCATAAAAGTTTTCTACCTGTATGATGGCCTTATCTGGTTCTATCACACGAAAATAGACCACCGCATTGACTTTAACCGAAACATTATCGCGGGAAATAACATCCTGTGTTGGTACATCCATGACGATGGTACGTAAATCAACCCGTTCCATTTGCTGGATCAGAGGAATAACAATAATAAAGCCTGGGCCTTTAACCTGGTAAAAACGCCCCAGCATAAAAATAACCCCCCGCTCATATTCTCTGAGAATTTTGAATGCACTGATTAGCAAAAGTACCAGCATACTAATAAATATATAACCGAAATTTGCAAACATTATTCGTTCTCCTGTTTTGAATTTAGAATAATCATTTAGTGATTGTATTTCGCTAAATGAGTGATTACTCAATACTTATTTGCTGATCAACTGCTTGTTCTTGGTCGAAAGGTAATACTTGTAAAATAAGACCGTTGATCTCTGTTACTTTTACCTTTTGATTTTTATGTAAGCGTTGAGCACAAGCTGCTCGCCAGCTTTCACTATGAATACGGATCATGCCTGTTCCTGAAAAGTCATCCAGTACCACACCAACACTCCCCAGCATTTGTTCTTTGCCGCTGACAATGGGACTGTGTCTTGCTTTTAGTATTAATCCGATGGCAATAATAAAAAAGCTCGCACTGCTGAGAGCAAACCAGGCAACAAGCCCCATATCAATCCCGAACCCTGGTATATCAGTATCTATCAGTATTACAAAGCCTATAACAAAAGCGACTACACCTCCCAAGCCTAAAATACCGAAACTGGGTGCAAAGGCTTCAGCAATCATCAGTGTGATGCCTAATATAATAAGAGCGGCACCTGCATAATTAACAGTTAATAGCTGCAGAGCGTATAGTGCTAGCAATAGACAAATCCCGCCTACAGTGCCAGGGACAATGCTCCCAGGATTTGAGAATTCTAATGCTAGTCCATAAATACCGATCATTAATAAAACATAGGCAATATTGGGGTTGGTAATAACGGCTAGAAATTGACTGCGCCAATCGGGTTTGATAGTTTGTATTTTGATCTGTGTAGTGTCTAAAACAAGCTCTTTACCAGCAACAATAAGCTTCCGCCCCTGTAATTGTGCCAATAAGTCAGGTATATCAGTGGCAACAATATCAATTACATTCAGTGTTAAAGCTTCTTTCGCGGATAGACTGGCTGCTTCTCGTACCGCTTGTTCAGCCCATTGTTCGTTCCTGCCATGTATATTTGCTAGGCCGCGAATATATGCAGATGCATCATTGACTATTTTATGAGTCATGGGATCGGTAAGGGGTTTGGTTTTGTTGTTATCCTTATCAGTTTTGTCCTTAGCATTTCCAAAACCATCGAAACCACCAATTTGCACGGGCGTTGCTGCACCCAAATTAGTTGCTGGAGCCATGGCGGCAATATGGCTAGCATAAAGAATATAAGTGCCAGCACTAGCAGCCCGCGCACCGCCAGGAGTGACATAAGTAATGACGGGTATTGGGGAGGCAATGATTTTTTTGATGATACTGCGCATGGATATATCAAGGCCTCCTGGTGTGTCCATGCTGATTAATATGGCCGTGGCTTGGCTATCAATCGCTTTTTGGATATTACGCTCTATATAATCAGCAATTGCAGGACCAATGACGCCATTAATTTCCAGTTGAATAAGAACTGATGATTGACTAACAGGCTGATTATTCTTTTCCTCTGAATAAACAGTTGAAAGACCCGTTAGCAATAACAGAAATACAAATCGAATGATTTTTATAATCAACATAAGATATTATCCACTTTTATAGTGTTGATGTTTTCAGTGTACTCCTGAAAAAAGCGAGTAGCAATGCTTTAAAGCTATTAAATATGGATGAAATATCTGGATCTGGAGTTATAGTTCAAGGTGTTGTTTTAATGGTGCTTTGGTGTTTTTTGATCCTGATAAATCAAATTAATTACCTTTGTGTTGCTTAAAAAATCAGGATTGCCTGTATGGCTGAGACAGAACCGTTATTTATGGAGTACAGTGGAATCAAAATAATGAGTGCTATAAATCGTTATCAATAGTTTTTTTATATGGCATAGTGACTTTTAATTTAAAAAAAATCACTATGTCATCTGAATTTTCTGCTATTGATAATACGTTTTTGATTGACTAATCGATACACTATGCTAAAAATTACAAGTGACCTGATTAAAACAATAATAAAAAAATGAAAAATAAGCCATTGGATTTCGCTCAATTATACAAACCTTGTAATATTGAAAATTTTCATTTTAAGACTACAAATGAGTTGGATGATATAACCATTTCTCTGGGGCAAGACAGAGCTATTGATTCCATTCACTTTGGTTTACGGATTGAGCAAAAGGGCTATAATATTTTTGCTCTTGCCCCCTCTGGTACCGGTAAACTGACGACGATTCGCCAATTGCTTGACCATGAATCCAAACAATTGGATATCCCTTCTGACTGGTGTTATATCAATAATTTTAGTGAGCCTGCAAAACCTCATGCGGTAGAATTTTCCGCAGGGAAAGGGGAAGAGTTTCATCAAGATATGGAACAATTGATTGATGAGCTCAGCGTTGCAATCCCCGCCGCTTTTGATGGAGATGAATTTCGATCAAAGAGAGAGGAAATAGAAGAGCAATATCGGAAAATGGAAATTGCTGAAATTAATCTACTGAGAGATGAAGCATTCGAAACGGATATCATTCTTACAGAAACGCCGACTGGCTATGCTTTTACGCCGATCGATGATAAAAAAGAAATTATTAATTCAGAGCAGTTTAACAAGCTGGATAAATCAGCTCAAAAGAAATATCAGAAAGATATTATTTCGCTACAGCAGCGTTTACAAAAATTGCTCAGAAAATTTCCTGTCTGGCGTAAAGAAACCAAACGTAAAATGCAGGCATTAAATAGAGAAGTTGCAGCGCTGGCCGTTAATCATTCAATTGATGAGTTGAAAATTAAATATGCGCAGCATGAAAAAGTACTCGCTTACCTTAATGCTGTAGATGCAGATATTTTAGAGCATGTACGGGACTTTATTCCTCACGCTGAACAATCTCAGCCTTTTATGGAAACCATGAAGGAAGGAAATCCTTTTAAGCGGTATCAGGTGAACCTGATCATTTCTAACGATAACAAAAAATCTGCTCCTGTGGTTTATGAAGACCACCCTAATTTTTCTAATCTGTTAGGTCGAGTTGATCATCAAGCTTTTATGGGGGCTTTGACCACAAATTTCACCATGATAAAACCAGGGGCATTTCATAAAGCCAATGGTGGGTTTTTAATTCTGGATGCCCGTAAACTGCTAACACAACCCTATGCCTGGGAAACACTTAAGAGAACGCTACAGTCTAATGAAATACGAATTGAATCATTAGAACGATCTTTAAGTTTGATTAGCACCTCATCACTTGAGCCTGAACCCATTCCACTTAATTTTAAAGTTATCATTTTTGGGGATCGGCTGATTTATTACATCATGAATCAATATGATCCAGAATTTCAGGATTTATTTAAGATTGCTGCTGACTTTGATGATTCCGTCAATCGTATTAATGCCGAAGAAGAGTATGCACGACTATTAGCTACTATTGCCAGAACCGAAAAATTACACCCCCTTAATCCACAAGCGGTTGCCCGCGTGATAGAGCAAAGTGCTCGTCTTAGTGGTGATGCTGAGAAACTATCGACTCATTTGAGAAGTATTAAAGATTTGTTAATTGAGTCAGATTATTGGGCGAAATTTAATGGGCATGATGTTATTGCCAGTAGTGATGTGCAACAAGCGATTGAAAAGAAAGTGTATCGACTAGATAGAATTCGTGAAAAAATGTATGAAAATATTTATCGAGGCACCGTTCTTATTGATATTGAAAACAAAGTAATTGGGCAAATTAATGCACTTTCTGTTTTGCAATTAGGTGAGTTTTCTTTTGGCCAACCGACACGGGTTACTGCAACAACACGATTAGGGAATGGTAAAGTCATTGATATAGAGAAAGAAACTGAATTGGGCGGCCCTATCCATTCAAAAGGTGTACTCATTCTATCTAGCCTTATCGCATCTCGTTATGCGCGTAAAACCCCGTTCTCAATGAGTGCTAGTCTGGTATTTGAACAATCGTATGGACAGGTTGAAGGGGATAGTGCATCGTTAGCAGAGTTATGTGTCATTCTGTCATCTTTAGCTGAAATCCCATTACGACAAGACCTGGCTATTACAGGATCAATCAATCAATTAGCTCAGGTTCAACCCATAGGTGGTGTGAATGAAAAAATTGAAGGTTTTTTTGATGTCTGTGTAAAACAAGGGTTAACAGGCATTCAAGGCGTTATCATTCCCGCTAGTAATATCAAATACCTGATGTTGCGCTGGGATGTTGTTCACGCTGTAAAATCGGGGCAGTTTCATGTCTATGCTGTGGAAACAGTTGATGAAGCATTGCACTTATTAACAGATATAGAACCAGGTGTTATTAATGATGCAGGCGTCTACCCCGAAGGTTCATTCAATGCTGAAGTTGATGCGCAATTAAAATCATTTAACAGGATTAAGCAGGCCTTGATTGAGACTGACAAGTTTAAGGATGGATAAATTCTTGGTAGTGGGTTAGATTTGTAGTTACAACAAATATATTCTCATTAAAAACAGCCTTTTGGGGCGCAGGTTTTAACCTGCATTCTTTAGCATAAGAGCAGGCTAAAGAATGCGCCCCAAAACAATAGACTGGCTAGAACGATAAAGCCTACTCTTCAGCTTCTCCCCAAAGATCGGCGTATTTATTTCTGTCATTAGCATGTTGCTTAATCCATTTTTGAGCGTCCTCTACAGAGAGTGACTTTATCCCTTCACCATTTATAGCAGTCCATTGGGATTTAATCCCCCCTCGCCCGTAAAGAAAGTACCCACCAGACTTCTTTAAATAAAGCTCTTCCATACATAATTCTGCTGGGTCAAGCGCATCATTATGATACTCAGCAACAAGCCTTGCATCTTGAATATCAAGTATTTTATTAGTGATTAGTCTGTTCATCATATTTACCTAATTTATCAATCAAGTTATATCAATGTGATTCAAGTTAAAACTAAAAATTCAATTTAATTATAGAGCTATAAATTATCCTGAAATTTTCGTACTTCATCTATTTTTCCAAGAGTATGTAAATTTATGATAAGTGAGCTAATATAAAAAAAGGGTATAGTTCAACATCATGATATGAATAAAATGAATTATAAATACGTTCGTGTTAAAGGGCATAAGAAGCAATTAAAACAGCAGCCGTTAGATTCGTTTTAAAACATTGTCTGCAACAACAATAAAATGGAGTTTTAATATGAGAGTAAATGATAAACCAGTCGATCAATATCCCTGGTATCTTCGCCCCTTTTTCTGGAATCAAAAAAGAAAATATGGTCAGGTTCTTAAACCTGGCCTTCTTTGGGCTAGAGTACCTAAATTATTTGCTGCTGTCGCTATACTTTATGGTGTTCTGGATAGACGCTCTAGTCCTATTGATCCAGTCTTACGCTCATTAATTACGGTAAGAGTATCGCAAATTAATTGGTGCCTTTTTTGTATTGATATTTTGCGGAAAGCACGCATGGCATCATAGGCAACTGCGTCATAGGTTTCTTTTGCGTAAGGCATCAGCGTTGCCGGATCGATGCCGGGGGCGGCAATCCAGCTGGCGATCCACGCACCGATGGGCGGGTAAAAGATATCTGTGCCCGCCAATACCAATCCGGTGATGGCTTGCACTAGCAGCAGTAATAGTAGCAGGGTCACGGCGATGCGCCCGAGCGGATTGTGACCGAGGTACTGGCTGGGTTTTCCTGCTTTGGAATCGGCG
>WTAY01000194.1 GCA_013139345.1 Methylophaga sp.
GCCCTGTAGTTTCTCACTCCGTCATTCCCATGAAAATGGGAATCCATGGGCAGTGAAAATGGCCACTATCGTTGGATCCCCGTTTTCACGGGGATGACAGGCTCGTACTGTTTTTTTTACAGATTGAATGATTACTGGTATACATGCCAAAAAGACACAAAAGCACACGGTGAATTGTTTTAAATAAGGCGCTTCTAACTAGTAGGAATCGTAATAGGTTGAGCTTGCTTCCATTGCTCAGCCAACGCCTTTGCCTCAGTGAGTTGAGACTCTTCTAAATATGCCTCCACTTCTCTTTTGATCTTTTTAGCTTCGCCATGACCATCACGAGTTGCCACATCTAACAAGGCATAAGCAACAATAAGATCAGAAGCAACACCTACGCCTTCTTTATACATCATCCCCATTGTATATTGCGCTTTGTAATGCCCCTGCTCGGCAGACTGTTTAATCCAATGCGCTGCTTGTTTTTCATTTTTATCAACGCCATTGCCTTCTAAATATAAAATCCCCAGCATCAACTGTGATTTAAAGTGCTTTAGTTTGGCTGCTTTTTCATACCATACCGCCGCATTGGAATAACTTTGTTCTACACCCCATCCTTTGGCGTACATATCTGCCAAGGCATATTGTGCAGGAGCGAAATCACGTTCAGCTGCTTTTTTATACCAAGCAACACTTTGCGGCGCATTTGCTTCAACGCCCTGCCCCTTGCTATACATCACCCCTAAATTATATTGAGAATTAATATCGCCTTGTTCAGCCGCTTTGGCATACCACTGTGCAGCGACCTCATAATCCCGTTTAACACCCAGCCCATCGTCATACATCACGCCCATAATATATTGGGATTTAATATCACCTTGTGTTGCTAAGGGTTCAAACTCATGAATAGCGGTATTGTAATCGCCCGCCATCATAGCCGTCTTTCCTTGCAAAAAATCTGCATTTGCTAACATTGGTATCAACGCTAGAGATAATGTAGCCATTGTTTTTAACTTACTTTTTTTCATTATTAATTCCTTTATTTTTAACGTCTTAATAGCGAGATAATTACCCTTCTATTACGCCACATTTAATCGCCAAACGAACCAACTCCACTGGGCTATTGATACCCAACTTTTGTTTTAATAACGTTTGATAATTAGCCACTGTTTTTTGACCAATATTTAATACTTTAGCAATCTCATCAACCACTTTTCCTTCGGCAAGGAAACGAAACACCTCAAACTCACGTGCCGTTAATTTATGCGCAGGATTGTCATCACCAGATAAACTTTGCAATGCGATTTTCTGGGCCATATCAGCACTTAAATAGTTTTTACCAGAGGCAACATCAAGTATGGCATTGACCAAGTCATCCGCATCACCTGATTTAGCCACATAGCCAACAGCACCAGAAGTCAGTGCTTGTGTCGCAAACGTCGCATTTTCATGCATCGAAAAAATAATGATTTTTGCATCCTGATAGCGAGCAAGAATTCGTCGTAATGCTTCAAGCCCTCCCATGCCAGGCATCGACATATCCATTACCAACGCATCGGGTAAATACTCACCAAATAACTGATAGGCTTGCTCGCCGCTATCCGCTTCAGCAACCACCTCAATGCCATCGTATTGTTCAAGTAAACGGCGAACACCCGATCTCACAACAGCATGATCATCAGTTAACAAAACGCGTATAGCTGTACCCATT
This sequence comes from Methylophaga sp., assembly GCA_013139345.1. Lineage (GTDB taxonomy): Bacteria > Pseudomonadota > Gammaproteobacteria > Nitrosococcales > Methylophagaceae. The sequence goes on from WTAY01000194.1 coordinate 1,697, forward strand.
ATTTTTCACTCCTTATACATGGCAACTCAATCGTGACACTGACACCTTGACGAAGAGCACTCACAACCTCAAAGGTCCCAGTTAAGATGTCAACTCGCTCTTTCATCCCTGCCAAACCAAAACCTGTAGGCTTAATTGATGCATCAAATCCATTGCCATCATCTTTTACCGACAACACAACCTTTTTGTCATTGCGACGAATATTAATCACCACCTTTGTAGCCTCTGCATGGCGTGCAATATTGGTTAAACACTCTTGAATAAGACGATAGATAGTAATTAGCACCGTTTCATCCAAGTCATTAAATGTGCCGTAAATTTGATAATCAACCTCACTATATTGGTGGCGGTGGTGCCAGCCATTAATTAACTCCGCTAAAGCGGCTTCAAGCCCCAGCTCATCTAAACCACTTGGGCGAAGACGTTGCAGAATATGATGAATAATATCCATCATCTGACGCGCCACCGTATCAATCGCTGATGCACTTTCTTTTGAAGCTTCCACCGTTTTTGCTTTTAAAATAGCAGAGGCATCGACATGAATCGCTGTTAAATGCTGACCGATTTCATCATGAAGTTCACGAGCAAGGCTTTTACGTTCATCTTCCTGAACCTGAATCAACTGCTGTGTTAAATGGCGATTATTGGCAATACTGTCTTCCAATGTTTTTGCCATCACATTGAATTTATCACTGATCCGACTCAATTCAGGCAAAGTAAATGGAGGAAGTCTTGATGCTAAATTACCTAATTCCAGCTCCGTTAACGCCGCCAGAATATTATCAATAGGTCGCAATGCTCGGCCAACGGAATAATAAATCAGAATATTCACAACAATGAAAAACAGCCCAACAAACATCAACATGCCTTGAATCTCTTCCCACACCTCGGCTATTTCATAAGAAGGGTCAGGCGTAATAACCAACTCCCCAACAACTTGACCATGCCCATACACCTGTCGTTTTGTTGCTGGCATTTCCCCCGTCACCGTATCCATCATAGTCATAAACCATGCGGGGGGTAACTCCTCTAATTGAGTAGATTGATTCGTATCTCGTAAGCCTCCATACGAATCATAAAAATCGATTTTCAAATGCCGAACATCGACCAGTTTATTCAATTGAAAGATAGAGCCTTCACCCACACCTGCAGGGATAACCCTGCCATACACCGAGCTGTAATAGAGAATTTCAGAATCCAACATATGCAAAGCTAATATCGCTGTAGATGCAATCTCAGCTTGCACATTACCGCGTGCATTCTTAATAGTAAAAATACCGCCACCGATAATCAGCGTTAAAAATAACAAAACAGTAATGATGAGATTTATTCGTAATTTTAGATTCATTCGAAAACTAATATTTTGTATAAAACACAGCAGTCTCTAGTATTTGAAGCTAAATATATATAGGAGGAATTCCTCATTTTTATACTTAACGTATTCCACCATCACTCCGCCAGTTCTGGTGTGTAAGGGCTCGTCTTCAAAATCAATTAAAATCTAGGGTGGATAATATGCAGGAATTCTTGGGCTGGTACGTTCTAGTCTTGGCCTTCTTTGGGGTATCTCCCTCATCCCAGCCTTCTCCCGCTGGGAGAAGGAGCTAGACCATGAATATTATCAAAACAAAATGCCTTTTACTCCCTCTCCTGCTGGAGAGAACTGGAGTGAGGAGCTAAGATCATAAACATCATCAAAACAAAATTCTTTTTACCCCCTCTCCTGTTGGAGAGGGCTGGGGTGAGGAGGTAAAATCACGCTGATTTATCAACAACCAAAATCAAACGAATCTTTTCCAACACTTCATCATGCTGCTGCAAAACCTCATTATTCCAAAAGCGAATAACATGATACCCCTGCGATTCTAAATACTGAGTACGTTTCAAATCATAATCAACTTGCTCGGCATGTTGGCCACCATCTAGCTCAATAATTAATTTAGCTGATAAACAAATAAAATCGACAATGTATTTACCGATCACACTTTGTCTGCGAAATTTATAGTTGAGTAGCTGTCTCGCACGAATTGATTGCCAAAGTTTATATTCAGCATCTGTTGAATTTTTTCTTAACTTGCGGGCATAGTTTTTTAATTTCGTATCCATACGATTCTACTTCCTTGTTGTTTTGTTCTCCCTCATCCCAACCTTCTCCCGCTGGGAGAAGGAGCTAAGATCATGAATATTATCAAAACTAGATTCTTTTTTTACTCCCTCTCCTGCTGGAGAAGGCTGGGGTGAGGAGATAAGATCATAAACATCATCAAAACCAAATTCCATTCACTCCCTCTCCTGTTGGAGAGGGCTGGGGTGAGGAGGTAAGATCATAAACATAATCAAAACCAAATTCATTCACTCCCTCTCCTGTTGGAGAGGGCTGGGGTGAGGAGATAAAATCAGGCTGACTTATCAACAATAAAAATCAAACTAACTTGCTCTTAACTGACTGGCACCGTTTTTTAATTTCATATCCATACGATGTTAGCTCCTTGTTGTTTTGCTCTCCCTCATCCCAACCTTCT
>WTAY01000013.1 GCA_013139345.1 Methylophaga sp.
GGCTATCGATTTTGGCGGTTTCGTGGTCGAGGAAGTTGGCAATAGTTTCTTGCTCATCATAAGAAGGAACTACAACACGAATATTCCCTAACAGCCCTCGACTAATTCTTTGCATTGTAGCTCCACGAGCTAAATTAGCAGTGTGCTTAAAATAGTCTTTGCTTGAGAACAAATGTACTAAATATTGTTTGTAGAATTTACTATCTGGCCTAAAAATCACATTATCCACAGAAGTAACAACCCGTGATTGAAGATCGGGGACAATACAAGATCTTCCAATTGGCGCATTCAACCTCGATATTAAAATATCTCCTTCAAAAACTTCAGTGCAATCAAGTTGCTTAAACTTTTCTTCAGTAATGTAACCAGTACCTTGTTCTTTATACTCACCTTCGCCCACATTCCCTGTAGTTATATAACGAATCGTATCACCAGATATATCTTTACTTTCAATCCAGTCACCATCAAGAAATAGTGAGTCCTTCTCAAGTGCCATGTACTTTATAGGAACGCTATCCCAATAAATAGGGGCTACACTCAACCACTCAACCCCAGAATCCTTATACTCCTTATAGGCATGATATTTCATAACTCACCACCCAATTCATTTTCTATCTCCTCAATACTGGGTAGCTTGGATTGTAGATTTTTCGGAAGTGATTGCGTTAATTGATATTCCGAAACACCAATAGGTTTTTGTATATCACTCAAGGCATATTCTGCGACCAGCCGGTCTTTGTTTTTACATAGTAGAATACCAATGGCGGGCTGGTCAGCCTCTTTGCGTAATTGCTCATCAATCGCTTTAATATAAAAGTTCAGCTTGCCTGCGTGTTCGGGTTCAAAGTCGCCTATTTTAAGTTCGATAACCACATAGCAATGTAATTGGGTATGGTAAAACAGCAAGTCGATAAAGAAGTCACGCTCACCAACTTGTATCGGGTATTGCTTACCCATATAGGCAAAGCCAGCGCCTAATTCTAATAAGAAATGGGTAATATGTTCAATCAAGCCTTGTTCTAATTCTCGCTCACTGTGTTGTTTGCTCAGCGTTAGAAAATCAAATACATAAGGGTCTTTTAAGGCTTGTTGGGCAAGGTCAGATTGAGGCGTGGGTAAGGTTTCGTTAAAGTTGCTAATCGCTTTGCCTTCACGTTGCCATAAACCACTTTCTATTTGATGGGTTAATACGCTACGACTCCAGCCATTGTCGATTGTATTTTGTACATAGTACACGGCCTCTTCAACGCTTTGGCATTTGGTGATAATTTTTAAATTATGTCCCCAAGGTATCTGCCATAATTGCGAAACAGGCTGTTGCGCAATTGCTGAAGCTGCCGACCAAAACTGATACCATTTGCGGATTTGCTCTAAGTTACGTTTGGAGAAGCCTTTCATTTCTGGAAACTCTGCCATTAAGTCTTGACTAAGTTGTTTTAAAAAGCCATCACCCCAGCGTGCTTGTGTTTGCCTTTGAACAATCTCTTCGCCTAATTCCCAGTAGAATTCTAACAGTGTGCTATTAACCTTCACCACGGCTTTAAGCTGTGACTTCAATACCTTTTGCTTGAGGTCTTTTAGCCAGTGTTTGTATTCGTTGTTATGGGATAGTTCATTGATCACGAATGTACCTCACGCAATAGCTCCATAATCTCAGCACTAACTTTATCTAAGTCGGCATCAATTTCCACTAAATCACGCGGAGGTTGATATTGGTAGAAGTGGCGGTTAAAAGGGATTTCATAACCGACGATACCTATTTCTTCATCTTTAGCATCTTTCTTATTGGCATCTATCCAGGCATCAGGCACATGCGGTTGCACTTCTTTTTTAAAGTAGGCTTCGTTAATGTCGTTTACACTTTGGCTAGGATCAAGGGCGACGTTTTCATTATCGCGCAAATCACCATCAGGTTTATATTCAATGGTTTGACCATTAACCTCGAACAATCCATAAATAGGATTGGCTATTGTCTTATGAATTTTCTTAATGACTTTTTCAGCATCTGGGTTTTTCCAGCTAACAGCAGTGGTTATTTGTTTTTTCTCTTTGGTATCTAACTTTATACCTGTTGCTTTTAGTGCTGTATCATAGCCATTCATATCATCATGCTGTGCTGTACCGATGCTTTGTTGCAGTTGCTTGGCTTTCAGCAGAATTTGTTTTTGTGTTGCCCAGGTTTTATTATCCAACAGGTCTTTAATCTGCTTTTCTTTGAGTTCACTAAAATGGCTTTTGATGTGTTTGCGTATGGCTTCTTCATGTTCGCTTAATAAGCCATAGTTTTCGCACTCTTCATTATCAGACCAGTTTGTACCGTATTCAGCATACGCCCATTTCATAACTGCATTTAGTGGTTTGGGTGCAAAGCGTAGTTCTACAATGCGTTCGTCACTGAATTGGTAGGATTCTCTGAGTGGACGTTCTATTGTGATTCGACGATAACCAAACTCATGGGTGTTAAAGATTTTGCTGGAGAAAGTTTTAGGGGTCTCAGTTTTGGGGTTATTCGATTGGCGACCGCGATTGCTTTTCTGTTCGGCAGGTTTATCTAATTCTTTGGTGACTGTTTCAAAATCACCAAAGCTGCGGGTAATGGTGGCAATATCTGTTTCATCCATCAGATTACGTTTAGAACCTAATGATTTACGCATTTTACCGCATAGATTGACACCATTAATCAGCTGTACTTTACCTTTACGCTGTTCGGCTTTCTTATTGGATAATACCCAGACATAAGTGGCTATGCCTGTGTTGTAGAACATATCAGTCGGTAAAGCGACGATGGCTTCTAATAAATCGGCTTCGAGTATGTAACGTCGAATTTCTGATTCACCTGAACCAGCACCACCGGTAAATAAAGGTGAGCCATTAAGAATAATGCCTATTCTGGCACCACCTTGTTCAGCCCCTCTTAACTTACTAATCAAATGTAACAGGAATAATAAAGAGCCGTCTGAGACTCTGGGTAAACCAGGTCCAAATCTACCGTCAAAACCTTTTAGGGTGTTTTCGTCTTTAATAGCTTGTTCGATTTTTTTCCAGTCAACGCCAAACGGTGGATTAGAGAGCATGTAATCAAATTTATCCGAGTAGAGTTGATCATTTGACAAAGTGTTACCGAGTTTAATATTACTAACATCCTGAC
>WTAY01000036.1 GCA_013139345.1 Methylophaga sp.
ATTGATGCTTGGTTTGAATCAGAAACAGAAGATTGGTTAGCTGATGATGCTGATAATTATGACAAGGTAAGTGATACCTTAGATGTATGGTTTGATTCGGGTGTGTCTAATGCCTGTGTTTTAGCACGTCGTGATACTTTAAATCGTCCTGCAGACTTGTATTTAGAAGGCAGTGATCAACATCGTGGTTGGTTCCAATCATCACTCATTACATCAATTGCTTCAACAGGTTCAGCACCGTATAAATCAGTATTAACACATGGTTTTGTGGTCGATGCGAACGGTAAGAAAATGTCGAAATCTGTTGGTAATGTGGTTGCACCTCAGAAAGTGGTAAATAACTTAGGTGCTGATATTATTCGTTTATGGACTGCATCTTCGGATTACAGTGCTGAAATGAGTGTGTCGGATGAAATCTTAAAACGTACTGCTGATTCATACCGCCGTATTCGTAATACATCACGTTATTTATTATCAAACTTATTTGATTTTAATCCAGTGACGGATCTTGTTGCGATGGATGACTTATTGCCTTTAGATCGTTGGGCTGTTGATCGTGCATATCAATGTCAGCAAGATATTTTAGCGGCGTATGAAACATATAACTTCCATGTGATTTATCAGAAGATCCATAACTTCTGTGCACAGGAAATGGGTAGCTTGTATTTAGATATCACCAAAGATCGCCAATATACTATGCAAGCGAATAGCCCCGCTCGTCGCTCAAGCCAAACTGCGATGTACCATATTATTGAAGCATTAACACGTTGGATGGCGCCAATTCTAAGCTTCACAGCGGATGAGTTGTGGGACTACATTCCTGGTGAACGTAATGAATCTGTATTGCTCAACACATGGTATGAAGGTCTAGCTCCTTTAGCGAATGACACCCAATTTGATTTAGCATTTTGGGGACAGGTTTTCACTGTTCGTGATGCGGTTTCAAAAGAGCTTGAAACATTACGTGCCGATGGCAAGATTAAAGGTGGCTTAACAGCAGAAGTATCACTTTATGCTGAACCGGCTTTATTTGAAGCCTTGAATACACTGGGCGGTGAACTGAAATTTGTATTGATCACATCACGTGCCAGCTTGCTACCTGCAAGTGATAAACCAGCAGATGCGATTGAAAGTTCAGTGTCAGGTTTATCATTGGTATTAAGCCCAGCAGAGCATGAACGTTGTGATCGTTGTTGGCACCAAACAGAGGATGTAGGTAAAGATGAAACGCACCCTGAGCTTTGTGGGCGTTGTATTGATAATGTCGATGGGGAAGGCGAACAACGCCTTTATGTATAGAGCGATACGACGAACATGTTGAAATATTTATGGCTATCAGGTCTCGTTATTGTCTTAGACCAAATATCAAAATGGGTGATGGTGTCATGGCTATCACTTTATGAAACGGTGGCTGTTATTCCTTACTTTAATTTGACCATGGCACACAATACCGGTGCGGCATTTAGCTTTTTAGCGGGTGCTGGTGGTTGGCAGCGTTGGTTCTTTGTTTGCCTAACGGCTGTGATTAGTATTGGTCTGTTTATTTGGTTACGTAAGTTAGCTAAAACTAAATTAGAAGCGGTATCGATTAGTTTGATTTTAGGTGGTGCAATTGGCAATGTGATTGACCGACTTTATTTTGGTTATGTTATCGACTTTTTAGATGTGTATTACGGTACATATCACTGGCCTGCTTTTAATATTGCTGATTCGGCAATATGCATTGGTGCAGCATTATTAATTATTGATAGTTTTAAAGCTGAGCCAAAGTCTGACAAAGAGCAGGAGTCAGCATGAGTTTCTGTGATTTAGCGTTAGACTGCGTGACTAAGTTGCAGCCTTATGTACCGGGCAAACCGATCGAAGAGTTGGAACGAGAGTTAGGCATTACGGATATCGTCAAATTAGCATCTAATGAAAACCCGTTAGGTCCATCAGATAAAGTTTTGGCAGCCATAGCTGAAGCAAGCAAAGAAGTAACACGTTACCCTGATGGTAATGGCTTCACATTAAAGTCTGCATTAGCCGAAAAGTATCAACTCAGTAGTGAGCAGATTACACTCGGTAACGGCTCAAATGATGTTCTAGAATTGATTGCTCGTGCATTTGTATCACCCGATGAAGAAGTACTGTTTTCACAATATGCATTTGCTGTCTATCCATTAGTAACACAAGCAATTGGGGCCAAGGCTGTGATTGCACCTGCTCGTGATTATGGTCACGATCTGCAAGCGATGAGCACCTTAATTAGTGCTAAAACAAAGCTGATTTTTATTGCTAACCCCAATAATCCGACAGGGACTCATCTTCCTGCTGATGAGTTAGACGCCTTTATTGCACAAATACCAGAGCAAACATTAGTTGTTTTAGATGAAGCCTATGTTGAATATGGTGATCAGGAAACGGACAGTATTAGTTTATTAGCAAAGTATTCAAATTTAATCATTACCCGTACTTTTTCAAAAGCCTATGGTTTAGCAGGTTTGCGAGTGGGCTATGCTTTATCTCATCCTGATGTGGCGGATTTATTAAATCGTATTCGTCAGCCTTTTAATGTAAACCGCTTGGCATTGGCTGCGGCAACAGTTGCGTTAAATGACGATGCGTATATTGCAAAGACTAAGCAACATAATGATGCAGGAATGAAGCAATTAGTGACGGGATTTGATGCTTTAGGTTTAAGTTACATCCCATCAACAGGCAATTTTATTACCGTTGATGTAAAACGTAATGGTGAAGACCTATTTACTGAATTATTACGCCTAGGTGTTATTGTTCGCCCCGTTGCAAACTATGGTTTGCCGAAACATATTCGAGTTAGTATTGGTTTAGAAAGTGAAAATCAACGATTTTTAGATGCCTTAGGACAATGTATATGATTAATCGTCTTGCCGTCATTGGTGTTGGTCTAATTGGTGGATCATTATCGCTCGCCTTAAAAGAAGCGGGAGCAGTGGGAGAAGTAGTTGGTTACTCTCGTACCGAAAGCGTTCGTCAAGAAGCATTAACATTAGGTGTTATAGACCGTGCTGCCTCCAGTATTAGTGATGCAGTTAAAGATGCCGATGTGATTTTTCTTGCTGTACCTATGGCGGCAATGGAAAGTGTATTAATAGAATTGGCAGAACATATAAGCGATAACGCTATTATTACCGATGGTGGCAGTGCTAAAGGTCAGTTGGTTGATATTGCTCGATGTGTATTGGGTGATAAAATGAGTCAGTTTGTACCTGGACACCCTATTGCAGGTACTGAAAAAAGTGGTCCAAGTGCTGCGTTTGCAACACTTTATCAAGATCACCGAGTGGTGTTAACACCAGTAGAAGAAACGAATAGTGATGCGTTAGATACAGTACGCAAGATGTGGCAACAGACAGGTGCTGAAGTATTTGATATGGATGTGAAACATCATGATGTGGTGTTAGCGGCAACAAGCCATTTACCACATGTATTAGCCTTTAACTTAGTTGGCATGTTGGCTGAGCGTGATGATTGCGATGAAGTATTACGTTATGCCGCAGGTGGATTTAAAGATTTTTCACGGATTGCATCGAGTGATGCGGTGATGTGGCGAGATATATGTTTAAGTAATAGTGACGCTATTTTAGGTTTAATTCAGCAATATCAACAAGGCTTAACTAAGCTTGAAGATGCAATTAAAAATCAAGATGGTGAAACATTAAA
>WTAY01000012.1 GCA_013139345.1 Methylophaga sp.
AAACATCTCAATAAACAGTTTCAAGTGCGCACGATTCAAAAGCGTTATGTGGCACTGCTGGCAGGTTGGGTTGCCGACGATCAGGGGTGGGTTACTGCTGCCATAGTGAAAGATAAAATGTATTTTCCTCGGGTAAAAATTTGTCACACGACAGGCAAAGAGGCCATAAGTGAATACAAGGTATTACACCGGCTAGAGCAACCGCGTCGAAGCTTGGTGCAATAGACTCCCCATACCGGACGTACACACCAGTTACGGATTCACAGCCAGGCAATAGGGCATCCAATTCTTGGGTGTGATCTGTATAAAAACGAGCATAGTGAACAGATGGCAGATCGTTTGCTATTACACGCGAGTGACTTGTATTTTGAGCATCCTACCAGTGGTAAACAATTCCATGGACAGTGTCCCTGTCCGTTTTAATCAGATAATTTATTTTAGGTCTGATACGTTTTTTTTAAAGGCCGGTAAGTACACAAAATGAAACCTGGAAATAGCCTTGCACAAACCAAGTAAATACATAACAATAAAATCTTATGGATCGATTTTCACTTCGCTCAAATCATTGATGTAAGAAACAATTTTGAAATCGCTTCTTAATGACATCATGTCATTAATTGAAGATTATTATTTAAAAATAACAGTCCCTTTATGGAATCACTATGAAAAAAACGTTTAATTTGACCCATACAAAGCTCCCAGTTCCAAGGGTTATTGAAGCAATCAAGTATGAAGTCAAAAAATATCTAAAAAGAGAACGTAACAAGGCTCTCCCCGAAGGTGTTGATTTTTGGGATTTCGACTGCCGGTTTGGTGATGATGAGGCAACTAGTGAAGTTATTCATGTATCCGCCATTAATAAATACATTTCTCAGGCCGAATTAAAACAGCTCGAATCTTTTTATTTGGAAATTTTGGCGAAACCGGGGCAACGAAGCAATAAACCAATTGAGTAATGCAGGGCAAAGATAAAAAAGAGACATAAGCAAAGTTTGCAATTGATTACAGAATGGTAGGGTCACAGAATGGTAGGGTCAGGTCTTTCCGAGCCACATATTATCACGAACTTAATATGGCATAGAAAGACCAGCCCCTAAATTTTCCAAAAATGAATTTTGAATTTGCTATTAAAGGATATGTTGTGTTTTCGAATACAGTTCCAATGATATTTAATGATAGCCGTTTATTCCAAGAGGAAATTGAGTTTTTGACATTTGATTAACTTGAACAAATAAATGTAAGTTAATTTGGCTAAGAATGAAACAATTGACACCCAACAGCTCAATTTTTATGCCACCACCTTTTCAAAATAGTAAATTAGAATTAAACCTAAGTATTAATAAAAACGGTGGTAATATGATTCTCAATATTTATTGGCGAATAAGCAGTTCCATATTATGAAAATATATTTAGATAACTGCTGTTTTAATCGGCCATTTGATGATCAATCACAACTTAGAATTTTGTTAGAATCTGAGGCCAAATTAAGAATTCAAGAAAATATTCGTTCGGGTGCATTTGAGCTGGTTTGGTCGTATATATTGGATTATGAGAACAGCCAAAATCCATTTCGAGAAAGACGAGAACAAATTATAAAATGGCGAACATATTCTGATAAAGATATTGAAGAGAGTGAAGAAGTCATTAATATTGCTGGCATGATGATGAAACATGGAATTAAAAAACTAGATTCATTGCATTTGGCTTGTGCTATTAAGGCAAATGCAGATTACTTTTTAACAACTGATGATGGAGTCATCAAAAAAGCAAAGCACATTAAGAATATCCAAATCCTAGATCCGATTGGGTTTATTAAAGAGGTTTCAATATGATTACTGATACAGAAATAAAATCCAAGGGAGTTCAGATCCTTGCAACTCACTTAGGTGATGTTGAAATGGAAAGGTTTATTGCACTCATCCAAAGAGAGCCGTTTGATTACACAAAATGGCATCAAAATATGGAAGATGATATAAGCCTTGAAGAATTAAGCAAAAAAGCTATGTCTTTTCGTAATAAAGCATCTTAATTAGAAAGGGAAAAGCAGAGATTCAAATACGGAATGATTTGTAAAAAAACTGTTTTTGTGGAGAACACAAGCCTAACCACTAGCATACTTTTTATAACAGTCGTTCAACCCGCCGAGCGGGTAACTTAGCGTTAAACTCTGGAGGAATCATGTCAATAGGTATCAGGCATTTTGTAGTAGATGGAGAGAATGTTGAAAAAATGAGTCAAAAAAAAAGGCAAAGTTTTTACATAAAACAAGAGAACTCTCTATCTAAATATGCGGGTCTAATAATTGATATTGCAGACATTTGCGTGGAGCTTGTCGATAGAAAGGCATACAAAATAATTAGAATTGATTGGAGAAATCAAGGGAAATCAAGGGGTCAGCCAGCTTGATTTGCAAGGCAACCCAGTGTATTCTGTTAGTTATGGCTAGATTACCAAGAATAGTAGTTCCAAACCAACCTCTACATATTATGCATCGAGGTAATAATCGGCAGGATATATTTGAATCTGAGGAGGACCTAACTCGAATTAAAGAAGATATTGAGCATTCTTTGTTAAAATCGGGTTGTTCTTTGCATGCTTATGTCATTATGACTAATCATTTACATTTGCTTGTTACCCCAAAAGACAGGGAGCAGTTGACGGTGTTTATGCAGTCAATGGCGAACAGATATGTTCGTTATTTCAATGCGAAAAACAAACGAACTGGCACCATATGGGAGGGGCGCTTTAAGTCGTGTTTAGTTGATAGTGAGCATTATTTGTTTGCTTTGTATAAGTATATTGAAATGAATCCAGTCAGGGCTGGAATGGTTATGGAGCTTGCTGATTATGAATGGTCAAGCTATGCTCATAATGCTTTAGGGAAAGCAGATAGATTGATTAGCGAGCATCCGTTGTATAAAGCTTTGGGAGATGATTTACAGCAGCGTTATAAAAGCTATCAAAAGATATTTGATAAGCTTGATATTGCTAAGGAAGAAAGCCTAATAACGGAAGCAACCTTGCGTGGCGAGGTTTATGGCACCAATGGATTCCACCAAAAGATCAGCCAGTTGATTTCACGATCAACTAAGTTGGCTGCTCATGGGGGGGATCGGAAAAGTGAGGTTTATAAAGATCAAGCTGGCTGACCCTAATACCGCTACTGGCTGACCCCAATGCCGCTACCAGTCGATAAAACCCATATAGTTCATAATCTTACGAAAATTTATCTGCTGGCATTGTCAGTTAGGTATTGAAAATATATCAGTAATCAGCGACTTATGAATTACATTTAGTAAGAATTGTAGAATAAAATGATTTTTCAAGTTTCTAAGTGATTGTTTTTATTTGTTATCATCTTATGAAATTGTACTTTCAAATATTCGTTAACTATTATATTTCAATCGCTTAGTTGTTCACTGGTAGCGGTATTTCTGGCTGACCCCTTGATTACCAAGTTATAAACAACCTTGAAGTTATTGACCTTGTAAATGATTTTACTTTTTTTCTGCCATTAAGAAGGTGGCAAAAGGCAAGACCTGATACCTTGCCTCATTTGAGTTAGTTTAAACATTTTACTTTTGTAAAATGTACATCTACATTAATTCCGACGGGTGAGCGCCCTTTAACCCTGTCCACAACAAGTACACTAACATCTTTACACTCATCTTTAAGTAAATGCTTTACGGTTTTATATCTCCCTTCTTCTGTGTTTGCATCGTATATGGCTAGCGGTACGTGTTTAATACGGATCTCATAGTCATAGTCAGGGTCATTAGATCTGTACAGATCAGTCATGGCTGGAACATCTATTGATGCGCAGCTAGATGTTAAAATGCAAATTAATAATATAATTATATTTTTCTTCATTAAACTAAGTTCCGCTTATGGGTCTTAAAAATAGAAAATAACTTGCTGTATTCAGCAAGATAAGCTTTGAATTTGAAAAATTAGGCAAGTGCGGTAGGTTGGGGTGACGGTAGGAACCCCAACGTCTTTGGGTTACGACAACATGTTGGGTTTCGTACCTCAACCCAACCTACCGAGCTAGACATGAGGGGCGGTAAGATGTCGCGGCCAGCTTTGGGATCGATTGCGAGGGCGCAATTGGTTTTATTACACGAAGGAGGTGCCCCGTGCGGACCCGCATGCGGGGTGCTGGAGAGAAACCGGCCCTTCCCCGATTATATGTGTTGCTATTGTAATTAATTATTGCCATAATTTACTCCACACACGTAAATACAAAAAGCCAATGGATCTTAACAATAAACCAGTAGATACAAGCGTCAATATTAATATTCGTATATCTAAAAACCTTAAAGAGCTATCATCAGCCTTACTAATGAATATGGGAACAAATCAATCCCAATTTATTCGTGACTCTTTACAGTACGTTGTAAATCACAACACTCTTCCTTGGCAAGAAAATAATTCAAATACTTTATTAAATAAATACACAATCATACAACAAAACACATTTCAGTCGCTACAATCACTATGCGCAGGAAACCTAGTGGATCCTCAGGCAATTAATTCAATTTGCGCCTCTCTTGACGACATACATCTTCAATCTTCCCGCAAACTTGATGAACTGCATGCACATGGTATGAGTTCAATACCTCACAGTAGCCTAAATAGTATGCTTTTACAGCTAACCAGTTTATTGCGATATAACAGTAGTTATACTGCTCAAAATTACTCTTCATACTCACCAGTAGTAGCTAACCAGATAAGACAACTATTAGAAAATATTGATTTAACTATTCGATCAAACAACCTATGATTGTCATTGCAAAAATAAAATATTGTATTGACGCTCGTAATTACATTATGTACTATGATTTTTTAAAAAATAAGTATCAAGGAGCCAAAAAATGAACAATACTCAAAAACCCAATCAAACCTTAACGCAACAAGGTGCTTTTAGAAAAGATAGAAGTGCTTTAAATCGCGCGGAAAATCATAGCATTACTGATGGTGACCTTATTCAGAAAATGGCAGAAACACATTCAAACCCTAATTCTGCTCAAGCATATTCGGAGGCTGCTGGTGCTGTAATTCATACACGTGCCAACATGAACAAAGAAACACCTATAAATGATGCTTTAGAAGCAATTCTAAAAGAGCATGAAATTTTCAACAAAAACGGACAAACAACTTAATCTAATATAGGTCATTACCGCAACGGTAATGACCTTTCGTGTTTAGTTTCGCAGTAAATAGATATTTAATTTCTATAACAAGTTATTATCTTGACCTAGATATCTTATACTCTAGCATTTAACTTGTGTCAAAAACAGTGTAAAACCTTATCGTTCTAAACGAGTTAATATATTTTTTGTACCAGATTACTAGATACAGAAAATACCCTGCAATAAAATTTAATAAACAAAACCTATCTACCCAGCCTTACCCAAAAAAGAAAAAGACTGCGCTTTAATCAAGCAATAAACCTCATCACCTTGACTTAATTCTAATTCAGAAAAAGCTTTAGGGGTGATATCTACTGTTAGAGGTGTACCAATATCAACATTTAGCGAAACACAGCTGGTGTTTTTTGTGTAGCTGATGATTTTTCCTTTAATCTGGTTTTGAATAGAAATATGTGCAATATGATGCTTGGCAATGGCTATCTCGTTGGAGCGGATGGATATATAGCAACTATCGCCTTTTGATAGTTTATCTGCAAGAGGGAGTAGCAGGGTGTTACCTTGAATTTCTGCAATGCTATGACCGGATTGTTTGTCATGACCCATAATACTGGCGGTAATAATATTTTCTAAGCCCATTGAATTAGCGATACCTTTAACGGCTTTAGCTTTAATTACCTCATAAAAATTGCCTTTACCTATCACTTTTCCTTTATTGATGACCACTAGGTGATCCGTTAAATGCAGTATTTCTTCCATGGAATGACTGACATAAACCATGGGTAATTTGAGTTCGTCTTTGACTCTTTTCAAAAAAGGTAAAATCTGTCCTTTTAGTCCCAGATCCAAAGAGGCTAAAGGTTCGTCTAATAACAGCAATTGGGGGGAAGCTAATAGTGCGCGACCTAGGGCAACACGTTGTTTTTCTCCGCCGGACAATTGGTTCGGACGTTTGCTTAATAAATGTGCTATTTCTAATAAATCAATAATTTCTGCTGCTTCAAAACGGCGTAGATCTTTATCCGTTCGATTGTAACCGTAGGCTAAATTCTGCATCACTGTTAGGTGAGGGAATAGTTGGCTGTCTTGGAATACTAAGCCGATTTTACGTTTATTTGCAGGAAGGTTGATGTTTTTTTCCTGACAATATAGATGTTTGCCATTCAGTCTAATCCAGCCATTATCGGGTTGTTTTAAGCCAGCGATTAAATTGAGTAAAGTACTTTTACCTGAACCTGATGAGCCAAATAGACCTGTCACAGGGTTTTCTAATGAGAAACTTGCATCAAGTATAAAATTGCCTTGCTGGAGTTTTAGATCAACAGATAACATTATTTTCCTCTTAACCAGGGGGCCATGCGTTGTTCAATAAAACCACTAAATAATAAGGCGGCCAAGGCGATAACAACAGAAATAATGAGCAGTCTTTGTGCCGGTTCTGCCCCGTAAGGTATTTGAATATAAGTATAAATGGCCAGAGGTAAGGTGCGAGTTTCGCCTTCGATGTTTCCTACTAAGGTGATGGTTGCGCCAAA